>CAZSIZ010000054.1:0-25973 GCA_964606645.1 uncultured bacterium | reverse complement strand
GCTTCGAGGTTTCCCACCTTAAATCACTGTCCGAATTTTGGGGTACATTATAATCTGATAAAATTTATTCATATTAATCGAACTCCTTGCCATAAAAGTTATGTAGTTCATTAGGGTAGGCTAAAAGCGCAGCGTAGCCCACCATTCGCACTAGCCCCTAAATCCTATCCTTCCCACCGAGCCAACTTTGCTTTGCGATAAGCGATGTTCCCCAGGTGCGCCCCGGTGACCGCGCTGACGCCCGCTTCAGCGGGAGCATGCGGCTTATGACGGCTACGCATGCACTCGATCCAATTCTTCAAATGGAGCAAGCCGCCGTTCGGATTCGAGTAGAAATCCGCCCCACGCCCGCCTTGGCCGAGAATCAGTTCGCGGTATTTCACTTGATCGCGTTCGGGATGAATCTCGTATCGTCCCCGGTCCATGTACAACGTCGCCTTGGATCCCATATATTCCATCATCGCGGCGTTGCGGGCATTGACGAACGTTCCTTCAAAGTAGATTTGCAGTTTCTTCTCTGGGTAATGAAGCAAGGTCTGGATCGTGTCGGGTGTTTCCCAAATCCCTTCGGCGGTTACATGATCGCCGACTGTCGAAGCGGTGGTGGGGTGATCGACGCCGCAGAACCAGTGGGCCACGTCCAGGTAGTGAACCATCAAATCCGTGAGTATGCCGCCGCCGAAATCCCAGAACCAGCGCCAATTACGAAAGCGGTACTCATCGAACGGCTGTTTCCGGGCATTCCCCAGAAACCGCTTCCAATCGACGCTTTGGGGATCGATCCCGTAAGTGTTCTTTTGTGTCACCGGGGCGTTGCGGTTCCATGTCAGGTGGACTTTGTGGACCTCGCCGAGTTCGCCGGATTTCATAATCTCGAACGCTTCCCGAATATGGGGCATACTTCGCTGCTGCATCCCCACCTGGACGATGCGTTGATGCGTGTTCTGAGCGTCGATGACGGATTTCCCCTCGGACAGATCGTGTGTCAATGGCTTCTCGACATAGACGTCTTTCCCTGCTTTGCAGGCGTCGACCGTCATGGGTACGTGCCAATGATCGGGACTGGCGATGAGTACCGCATCGATGGATATATTTTCCAGAACCTCTTCGTAATGTTTCGTGGCAATCGCCTTGGGACCGGCCAGTTCTTTCCCGGCATCCAGATGGTTATCCCAGATATCGCAAACTGCCGTAATTCGGACTCCAGGGATATGGACGAGGTCTCTCATAAGCTGACGACAGCGTCCCCCCGTGCCGATACATCCGATGTGGATCGTATCGTTGGCCGAGAATCCCCGTTGGGCCGCGACATTCAATCCCGCCGCGATTGCCGCCGCACTCGTCCCCGTCTTCCCGAAAAATGTCCGCCGCTTGATTTTTTCATTCATTTTTTTGGTCCTTTTCTTTCTTTTAGTTCTATCCTATTAGTAACATATTTAAGTCTTGGCTTAAACCGTGCTCATTCCCCGCGAACGGGAAAAATGTTCCTGGAGACCGGAATCCATTTTCATGACCGCTTTCGTGATACAACAGAGATTCTCTCAATTTGATTGGGCGAAACCATCGGGATAGCGTGAATTCGACGATTTGGTTATCGATACTCAATAGACCTTATCTCTAATTTATTCAAAGTGATATCATTTATTTGTCGACTAAAAAAAACCTCTTTTTATTGGCAAAAAAAATTAATAATGAAGAAATGACCGTCGATAATAGATAATAGCGGGAATACTATTTCGGCTTGATTTTTGCTTATCTATTCACTATTCACGTTCAGGAGACCGTTACGTAATGGGTTGCAGGACATCGAATCGTATCAAAATCGTTTGGACCGGTCTGGCGTTGACCGGCCTGTTTACGGCTTTCTTCACCCAATCGGCGAGTGCGGACATCAAGCGCTTATATCCTTACACGGAAGCCGCTGTCATCACCTCACAGATGAACGAATGGGTTTATACCTACGCGGCAGCCGCCGATTTCAAGTTGGAAGGTGACGCGATCTATTGCAGTTCCAACGACGGGATCGACATCATGGAATGGGACCCAGGCGTTGCCGGTGCGATCGACGATGCTGCCGGATCGGTCCTCAAAGAGGGTGTTGCGCTGAAAAAGTCGGGCTTTTTTCAAGGCACTTATGAATTCGAAACCAAGATGGGTGGAGACGGTTCGGAAGGCCAACGCTTAGTGACGTTCTTCCAAGTCGAATCCCAAGCCCTTGGGGCGGTCGGAGATTTCCGAATGTACCGCCTTTATATGGGAAATCCTGCACCGAATCAAAATTACTGGTACTTATCCGTTGAAGATTACGACGATACCGCCAATACACTGACTGAAACCACGCGAATCAATTGGCCGATCAATTCCCCCACTTACGATCTGGACGTCTGGCGGCACGTGAGAATCCAGATGTACGGAACGACGGGAACCAATGCCGCCGACCCTGTCGATTTCACCACGAAAATTTATGTCGATGGAAAACTGGTCATCACCTGGAACGACGATGGAACCGGGGGAGACTCTCCATTCAATTCTGGCGATATCGACGACGGCGCTGGCGGTATTCTCACCTATTTCCCCTTTCACATCAAATACGAGAAAAGCACAACCCCGGATCGTCCCAAATATTTACGAAACATCAAGTTCTATTCCGGCGCGCCGACCATCGAACCGCAAGAATTGCCTCTGACCGGCCCTGAAAACGAACTGATTCTCGGCCTGGGATCGGCACCCGCTGCCGCTTTCGCCAAAGAGAATCCCTACCGGCACGACGATCCCGCCATCCCCGTCGCCCCGCTTTCCCCCGCGGACCGTATCGGGGGGCTTCAGGTTTCCACCGTCGGCGGCCTGGGCACGTTTCTCTGGGATGGATGGACCGGAAATTTGATGCGATGGACGAAAGGCAGCAGCCTCTATAATTCAACCGGATTCTCTCCCGCCTACAGTACACGCGGGCGAACGAAGAATTGGATCGCGGCGGGTGATGATTCAACGACCTTCTTGATCGATGTCCGTTCGGGAGACATCCTGCAAAGTTACGACGGCAAGTTTCTGGCCTTTTCTCCCGATGGAACCCAGTTATTTGCATCCGTCTGGGAAATCGGAAAATTGTACGATTCGGAGAATGGAAACCTGCTGCGGTCGTTTATCGGCCATACCGGCGAAATCACCGACGCCAAGTTTTCCGAAGACGGCAAACTGATCCTCACCGGAAGCGACGACAAAACCGCGATCCTCTGGGACAGCAGCAACGGCCTGCCCCACCGAACCTTCAGCGGCCATACCGACCGGGTGACCAGCGTCGATCTGTTCAATGCCGGGACCATGGCCGCTCCCGGAACGGTGGACGATACGATCGTCATTACCGGCAGCGAGGACAATTCCGCCAAAGTCTGGGACTATTTCAACGGCGGGCCGGACGTCATCTACAATCTCGCCGGGCATACCGGTTCCATCAACGCAGTTGCGATGATCGCCTACGCCACGATCACCGACGCGACGTTCCTGACCGGCAGCAGCGATAACACGGCAAGACTTTGGGACCTCTCAACCGGATCCCCTTCCTACACCTCACTGATCGAACACACCGAAGCCATTACGGATGTCGTGTTTTCTCCCACCCGTGAAATCGTCATCACCGGCACCTCGCTGGAAACCAAATCATGGACGATCGACGGGGCGACCAAGTACACCTATTCGGGACGCCTGTCGGATGTGTCCGACGATTTCCTCCACGTTCTGACGACCGACCGTCAAGCGACGAAAATGTGGGACACCTATCACGGGATGAACGTCGAATTATTCGCTGGACATACCAGCGCCGTCACCTCCGCCCAGTTCTCTTCCGATGAGAAATATGCTTTCACTATCTCTGAAGACGGCACGGGAAAACTCTGGGGGACCAATTCGCTGGACACCAGCACTTACGGTTTACAGCAATCCTCAATCAATGCGTGCGCCGCCGTCTTTACGGCCGATGGCCAATCGCTGCTGACGGGAAGCACGAACGGCCTGGCCAAACTGTGGAATCTCTCGTCGGGCGCAACCAGTTACACCGTCGTTCACGATACCGGCAGCCAATCGGTGCTCAGCGTGGCCTTTTCAGACGACGAGGCGAGAATTCTCACCGGGGGCGAAGACAATTACGCTCGATTGTGGAGAGCGGACAACGGCCAGTTCATCCGCGCCTACAATCACACCGCCGATGTCGCCCATACCGTCTTCAATGCCAGCCGCACCCAGGTCATTACCGCCAGTCCGGGAGAAAGCGCCAAAATTATCGTATGGACACTGGATACCGGAGCCGTTGAGAAAACCATCGTCAGCGAACGCTTTATCGCCCTCTCCACGGACGGATCGAAAATGCTCACTGCCGGTTTGGGTGTGTCCGCGCATATCGGTAAAATTTACAACCTCAACAATCTCGCCGCCGCCGCGACCACCCTTAGCGGCCATACCGACGATATTACCGCCGGTGCCTTTTCTCCCGATTCCGTACAAGTTCTTACCGGCAGCAAGGATCGCACCGTGAATTTGTGGGAAACTTCCTCAGGCTCGTTGACGAGATCGATGACCGGACATACCGACTCGATTCTTTCCGTCAATTTCAGTTCGGATGGAAGCATGGGTATTTCGGGAAGCGATGATATAACGGTTCAGGTTTGGGACCTCTTCTCCGGCAATCTCATCCGATCCTTCCAGTCGAATAACGGCCCCGTCAATTCAGCGCGTTTCTCCTCCAGCGATGAGTACATTCTTACCGGCAGTACCGACGGAACCGGGCGGGTCTTCAAAATGTCCGGCGTGCGTGATTATACCCTGTCCATCGTGCCGGATGTTACCGATTTCACGACGGATGGCGTCCAAAAATCTTTTTCCATCCAGATCAGCGAAATGGGTGGAATCAGCGCGTTTAAAATCGTTTTACTGGCGACGGATAACCGGATTCGAATCGACCTCGCCGCAAATCAGCCAACCGTTCTCAACACAGACGCCGACGGTTGGGATATTCAAGTGAATCACGTCGCTTTAGTTGCTGGCGCCTACCCCTCTCAGGCTCCAATCGAATTGGATGATACCAGTCCTTTCAACATGCACATGACGATTATTTCTGCCCATCGGGGAATCAATGCTCCCTTGCCGACTGGACCGGGTATTCTGGTCCGTTTTTGGGCCAGTATTCTCGCTGTCGGTGAGACCGCTCAAGAAGCGGGGTTGATCAATATTCTCACCCAATCGGATTCGGAAACCACAATTGAAGCGTCGCTGAGGGCGAAATCCGCGATCGATGACGTGCCGGTTCAATACCAAAACGTCACCGAAGGCAACCTGGTCAGCAAATGGACGGACGATACGTTTCAAGATAACAAACCCTTCCCGGTGGCGTGGCTGGGCAGTTCGAATTCGAGCGGCACGGGATTGTTTATGTGGGGGGATCTCGCTCCTTATGACGCTGGACCGCCTCCCGCTTACGATGGGATACCCGGCTCACAGGACGCTTCGTACATTCTCCTTTACGACGCCTTGAATTTACCCGGCAACCAGTGGCCCGACGGGACGCCCGATACCACGTTCCCGCCCCAAGCGGATGTCAGCGGGGAAGGAATAGCTGGGGGACTCGACGCCGGTATGCTGCTCCAATACGACGCGTTTCTTATCGACTCATTCCCCGCCGACTCAGACGGAAACGCGTACGGACCGGAAGACGATTACGTCTCGAAACGTTTACGAGCCGTTCCGACGATTGTAAAACTATCGGCGAGAGTCGAAACCGCCGGAGACAATGCGTCATCCAGAACGATCGTTTTCTTCACCGACAACGCCGAGGGGATTCAAAGCATGCGGCTGGTGTATTATTACGACGAGAGTCTGGTCTCCATCGATCTGGACTCGGTCCGTTGTCTCGTTCCCGATCGAATCAGCCAGCTGGTCGTCAATCCCGGCAACGGCCGCTTGGTGATCGCGGTAGCGTTGGCCCCAGCCATGGAAACCGGACCGTCCGATCTTCTCTCGGTTACGTTCGATCTCTCTGATGATGCCCAAACGATGGATTCCATGACACTCGGTTTCGATCCAGAACTCTCCCGAATCAATGACGGAAGTATCGACCTCGATTCCGAAGCGATCCAGGCAATCGATCTTCTCAAAATTGGCGGAACCCTTATCCACGGCTGGTTTCTGTATTAATCTCCATTAAGTTTTCCCCTTCTGCGCTTCAATCATTTCCCGGTCAATTTCATCTCTCCTCTCCCACTTTCAGTTGCATACTATTTCGATTACCAAAAGTCAAGACAACTATTCATATCGATTCCAATCATTTATAATCAATTTTTAAAAACGAAGTAAACCTAGTTGATTATTAATGGAAAAGGATGGTGATATGAATCGTACTGTAACTGAGCCGCGCGTTTTCAAGATCGATCGTTCCAAACCTTCGATATTCATTCTGTTGATTGGCCTGTTCGCCGCATGGAGTTCGCTGTCTGCATCGGCGGACGCGTACTTCCGCGGGGAACTCATCTTCCCATTGCAGGAGAAACACGTGCATTCGAGTTGTATTGTCGAGTGTCCTGACGGCAGCCTGCTGACCTGCTGGTTCAAGGGAACGGGCGAGCGAACGGCCCCCGATGTGTTCGTCCAGGGCGCGCGAATGAAAAAGGGAGCCAAGACGTGGAGTCAGCCGTTTCTAATGGCGGACACCCCCAGCATCCCCGACTGCAACCCGGTCTTGTTTATCGATGGAAACGATGAGTTATGGCTGTTCTGGATCGCCGTGCTGGCCGATCGGTGGGAAGATTCGCTGCTGCGATATCGAAAATCAAGAAACTACCTCAGTGATGGCCCGCCCGATTGGCACTGGCAGGACGATCTTATCCTGAAGCCGGGCAAACGCTTCGCCGAAGCGATGGAAAAAGGATTCGGTGAGATGGGCCTCCTCGATATCGACTACGGCGGTTATGCGCCCGATCCCTACCAAGACCTGGTGGACACAGCGAAGAAACAATACTGTCGCCAAAAAGGTTGGATGCCCCGAACGCATCTGAATGTATTACCCAGCGGGCGAATTCTCCTACCGCTCTATTCGGATGGATTCTATGTCAGTCTCATGGCGATTTCCGACGACAACGGTAAAACTTGGCGTGCCAGTTCCCCGATCGTGGGGCCTTGTTTGAATCAGCCCAGTGTCGTTCGCAGAAAGGATGGAACCTTGGTGGCCTACATGCGGTCCGAGGGCATGATGCAGGGACGTACTCAGGTCAGTTATTCAAAAGATGATGGCGAAACCTGGTCGCTTGCGGAAAAATCGGACATCCCGAATCCAAACACCAGTCTCGAGGCTATCGCACTCATGGACGGCCGCTGGGTCATGGTCTACAACGATACGGAAGAAGAACGCTGGAGCCTCGCCCTGGCCCTTTCGGAAGACGAGGGAAAATCCTGGAAATGGAAGCGTCATTTGGAACGGCAGGATGGAGGCATGTTCCATTACCCCTCCATAATTCAGTCACGCGATGGCCTGATTCACATCACCTACACTCACCAACCGGGCAGCAACACAAACAAATCCATTAAACACGTCGCCCTCAATCCCGATTGGATCATGGAAAAATAATAAAGATTCATCCGTGTTATTAACGCTCATCCATACTCACTAGGAGAAAAAAATGATCTCGGTGCGATTCTCAATCAGTCTTCTACTGATTGCTACCTTATCACCATTCGCCTGGCCCACTCTGGAATATGAAGCCGTTTGGAAGGTAACAGGCCAGGGCGGGTTTTCCGCAGCGAATACGATCCAATACACCAAAGAAACCACGGGGATCGTCGTCTGCGAAGGCGATGTGGGAATCGTTCTTTTCGACCTTAAAGGTCAACGCGTTTGGGAATACCCGATGGACCCGCCAGTACTCGCGGCCCCGGCTGTGGCGGATGTGAATGGAGACGGTCAAGAAGATATCGTTGCCGCCGACGGCAAAGGTCATCTCGCCGTACTTGATGTTAAAGGAAAGTTGATCTGGCGGGCGGAACTTCCGGGTGGGGTACTTTCCTATTCCTGTCCGGCGGTTACCGACCTCGATGGCGACGGGAAAAACGAAGTGCTGGTTGGGGATACCTCTGGAACGCTCTCGTGTTTCGATCGAACGGGAAGACTGCTTTGGAGTTTCACCGGGGATGGAACCCAGATGGGGCCTGTCTTGGTTGCGGACATCTACGACGCTCCGGGCCGGGAAATCATCGTCACATCGCACGACAAGCATATTTACGCGCTCACCGCGAAAGGCGAATGGATTTGGGACCTTTATTGTCACAACGAAGTGTTCCCCAACAGCACTCCGATCTTAGCGGATGTGAACGGCGACCGAAAACCCGAACTGTACATCGGGGGAGGTCTGCATCATTTCTACCAGATCGATCTTGAAAATCATCGCATCGTCCTGGAGGAAAACGTTCATCTGCATGTGAACAGCGCCATCGCCGGAACCGACCTCGACGGGGATGGAAAAGACGAGATCGTTTTCGGCAATAAGGGAGGCGGGGTGTGGTGTTTCGGCCATGAAGGATTTCGTTGGACCCGCGAGTTCCGGTACAGCAATCTCTATGCGGCTCCCCTGTTCCTCGATCTCGACACCGATTCCGATCTGGAATTGATGCTGTATTCAAAGAATGGAGAGATTCATTTCCTTGATTCAGATGGATCCGATCTGTTTTCTGCAAAAATTCCCTGCCGAACCAACGTGACTCCCACCGCAGGCGATTTCGACCGAGACGGCCGACTGGACACGATCGCCACATCACCGGGCGGCATGGAAGGCAACAGCCTGATGTGCTACGGGACGTTGAGCGTTCCCTATACGGACAATCCACGAAACCATCGTGTATTCGCCGGGAATCGCGCCCATACCGGTCAGCCTCATCCCCCGATGTCACTGCTTCCACTCCCTGAAAAAAGTGACCGATCCAGTCAGACCGGCGTAAAAGCAATTGACCGATTAAATCTCTTCAGCGGCTCGAATACGTGGCGTTTTGAAATCGATAATCCCGATCGTAAACGCTTACTCTTTCTCCTGGAACTCTTTTCTCCGAAAGGAGTATCCCATCGCTTCGTTCGGCACGTTCACAGTTCGAGGGAACGGGCCGTGGTGACGTTCCCTGTCAACGAACCGGGAACGTATAAAATTCGACGCCGATTGATCGATGCGGATGATTTGGTGGTGTCGTTCGATGAAAAATCATCGATGGATTTTAAGGGAGTCAGGAGCGATACGGATTTTCTTCATGCAGCGTTCAATGAAATTGAAGCGTCGATCGCGGTATGGAAATCAACCAATCCCGCCGCCGCACAAGATTTCAATGCGGAACTGTTTTCCCTCAAAGGACAGTTGGAAATACAGCAATCCCGCAATGAAGATTCTGCGGATTCTCTCATACGTATCCGTCATTCTGCCAATCGTTTACGCTCGCTCGCCCGGAGTGGACTCGTGCTGGCGGCTTCAGGAAGTTTCTTCGCCTGGGAATTCAATCCCTGGGCCTATTTCGATGCGCGGGAGACGCTGCCTTCCCCAAGCGATCGTACGAATCGTTTGGCGGTGAATTTGTGCGTGGGCGAATATGAATCTCTCGCACTCAATCTAACCAATATCACCGGGAATACGCTTAACGTCCGTGTGGTCCCAGGTGATCTCATAGGAAAGAAGACTTATCCAGCCGGGGATCATTTTGAATTCCGCCGCGCACTCACCGTGCCGACCGTGCGGCGGGAACGGGTTGCGGATGCGCTTCCAGAACTCGATCGAAGCGGAATCTTGAGCGTACCGCCAATGGAGTCGCAGCAACTGTGGATTACAGTCAATGCGAATGGATTGGAACCGGGCCGCTATCTCTCCACGTTGAGGTTGAAGAGCGTTGAAACTAACCCCACCGAACGGATCATCCCCATCCATATCGAGGTCCACAATTTGGAATTGCCGCGCCCCCGTCCATTGCGTTTTTGCCTATGGACCTATCCCAACGGTGAATTAGGCACGAATGACGATCTCGTTCTTCAAGACCTGATAGATCATGGAACGACGGTATTTTTCGGTCAATCGCCAACCGCCAAATGCGATCCCGACGGAACGATCGTCGGCGAACTGGATTTTTCCACGCACGACAAGTTGGTCAAACGTCTTTCACCGCATGGGATACTGCTTTTCGTCGGTTCACAGCGTTCCGTGGCCGGACCGAAGTTCCTCTCCGATTCATGGCGCAAGGCGTATATCGCCTATCTGAGACGATGGGTTTCTCACATCAAAGAACTTGGTTTGGACTATACGGACTGGGCGCTCTATCCGTATGACGAACCTTCATCGCCCTTCAACGAGACGACCTTGAATCTTGTGAAAGTCGCTCAAGTCATCCGGGAAGCGGACCCGAATATTCTCATCTACACCGATCCGACCAGCGGCACGACGAAAGAGACCATTCGGATGTTCACGGGATTGATCGATATCTGGTGTCCGTCGGACGAATTGCTCGAACGTCTTCCGGAGATTGTTCCCGCCGCCCATCGCGTCGGAAAAGAATTATGGTTCTATGCGGCTGCGGGACGGGCCAAAACGCTCTCCTGCCTGGGGACGTATCGATGGCGTTTCTGGTATGCCTGGAATTTGAACATGACCGGCGTCGGATGGTGGTGTTATGGACGCGGCAACCAGGATCCTTGGGATGGCGTCAATCCAGCCGGGAATTTCTATCACACGGTCTATCGGGGACAGGGAGACGTTCCGATCGCAAGCAAACGGTGGGAAGCGGCGCGTGAGGGAATCGAAGATTACGAGATTCTCTATTTACTGCGGGAGAGCATCCTCGCCGCGCGTGAACGGGGAGTACCTGCGGAGAAGATCGAAAAAGCGAAACGGCTCCTGGACGAATTGCCGAAACAAATTGAAGCGGCACTATCCGACACTGGGCGTCGTCTCCCTCTAACCCCGGACAGCGTTCCATTATACAAAGAAAGCACACGCATGTTACAAGAAGCAAAACGCCAAATCATCAAAGCTTGCATCCAACTAAATACTGACAACTGACAAAGAATGGAGACGATATGCACCCTTTAAGAATGCTGACACTCACAGTAACGATCGCTCTGTCATCGGTCTTATTGGCGGTCGATCGAACCGACGCAAAGAATGCCGATCCCCTTGATTCATACAACGTCGTGTGGGAAACACCGAGCGAGGATCACAACGGATCGATGCCGATCGGGAATGGTGATATCGGCATGAATGTCTGGGTCGAGAAAAACGGAGACCTCATGCTGCTCCTCAGCAAGACCGATGCGTGGAGCGAAAACGGCCGTCTGCTGAAACTCGGCCGCGTGCGTCTGAAACTGTCACCCAATCCATTTACTGGAAACGTTCCTTTCAAGCAAATCCTTCGTCTACGGCAGGGAACCATCGAGATCGAGGCAGGCCTGGGTATAAAAGCCGTCAAGATCGCAATATGGATCGATGCCAACCGCCCTGTGATTCGCATCGAAGCCGACAGCCCTTCGCCATTCGATATACAAGCGACACTCGATGTCTGGCGAACGGAAAAGCGTCAGTTAACGGGCAAGGAATTGAACAGCGCCTATGGATTGCAAAGCGCCCCATTTCCCACTTATGTTCATCCCGATACGGTCCTCAGTGACCGGAAAAAGCAAATCCTCTGGTATCACCGCAATGAAAAATCGATCTGGGCAAACAACCTCGAACACCAGGGCCTGGACGGTTTTATCGAAAAATCGACCGATCCGCTCCTGAACCGCACCTTCGGCGGCCGCATCGAAGGAAAAGGCTTAGTCAGTGAAACGCCGGTCACGTTAAAATCGCGTCGTCCCCAAAAACAATTCGTGCTTTCGATTTACCCCCTTTGCGCCCAGACCGATACAGTTAAAGAATGGCAAAATCGATTGGATGAAAGTGTATCCCTCTGCAACGCAAGTTCTCTCGAAAACGACCGTGCCGATCATCGCGCCTGGTGGAATGATTTCTGGAATCGCAGTTGGATTCGAGTCACCGGTCCCCCCGAGACGGAAGCCGTCACGCGAGGCTATACGCTCCAGCGATGGATCACCGCCTGTGCCGGACGCGGAGCCTATCCCATCAAGTTCAACGGTACGATCTTCACGGTCGACGGGGACGGATTCGACGTCGATTACCGACGGTGGGGCGGCCCGTATTGGTGGCAGAACACACGTCTGCCTTACTGGCCCATGCTCGCCTGCGGTGACTTCGACATGATGCTCCCGCTCTTTCGTATGTACCGGGAGATGCAGCCGCTCGCCGAGTATCGAACGAAAGTCTGGTATCGCCATGCCGGGGCGTTCATCGGTGAAACGGTCTATTTCTGGGGCATGTTCAACAACGAAAATTACGGTTGGAAACGAGACGAGAATAAGCCCGTCAACGAGTTGGTCAATAACTACATCCATCGTGAATACACCGCCTCACCCGAACTGATGGCCATCATGCTCGACTATTACGCCTACACGGCCGACGAGCGATTCTTACGCGACAGGCTTTTGCCGATGTGCGATTCGCTGCTGGCCTTCTGGGACCAGCACTACAAAAACGATGAAAACGGGAAGATGATAATGTATCCCGCACAGGCGTTGGAGACATTGCAGGACGCGGCAAATCCCACCCCCGACATCGCCGGATTGCAGTGGGTTCTAAAACAACTGTTGGCATTGGATAAGGAGAAGGTCGGCCCGGATCGCCGAAAATTTTGGGCGCGCCTGGATCAAAAAGTTCCTCCATTGCCGATGGACGAGGCGGAGGGCAAAAAATACATCCTCGGTGCGGGGAAAATTATCGGGGGCCGTGGCAATTCCGAAAATCCCGAACTCTACACCATTTTCCCGTTTCGCCTCTATGGTGTCGGGAAGCCGAACCTCGCAATCGGGCGTCAAACATTCGAGTACCGTCATGTCAAAGGAAACAACGGCTGGCGGCAGGACGACACCCAAGCCGCTTTTCTGGGATTAACCAAAACCGCCGCCGATTATGTCGCTGACCGGGCGAAGAACAAACACGAGGGCAGCCGCTTCCCCGCTTTTTGGGGACCGAATTTCGATTGGATTCCCGATCAGGATCATGGGGGAAATTTGATGATGGCGTTACAGACCATGCTGATGCAGGCCGACGACGGCAAGATCGTTCTGATGCCTGCCTGGCCAAAGAATTGGGATGTAAATTTCAAACTTCATGCCCCCCGCCGGACGGTGGTCGAAGGATCGATCCAAGGTGGAAAGGTGCTCCACTTAAAGGTAACGCCCCCCGCACACCGTAAAGACATCGAGATCGCACAACCCCAATAGAGAATCGAAAACAATCGTCCATCAAGTCGGTTAATAGATCATCCAGCCAATAACCGGAGTGGTCATGGAAACTTTGCCCGGCGTGACGAAGGCCGATTCCAAATCGTCGGACAGATTGCTCAGTGCGATCGTTGCCGAATCGCTCTCACTCTCCAGCACATCGAAAACCAGACCGATCAAGACGCCGTCCCCATGAACGATCGTTCCGCTTCCTGAGAATCCGGCGATCGTGATTTCTCCCTCCGCGTTTTCGATTCCAAGCAGGGAAGAGAACCGTTCCGACAAAGTGATTTCTTTTTCGATATGGGAAAAACGCAGGAACGTGTAATCCGTCTTGATAACGAAGGAAAACGACCGCACACCGATGGCCCCTTGAATTTCAACAGGAACCGTGACCGTATCGCCGGAATGGGCTGTAACCTCGCTGACGATCAGCATCACCTCTTCACCGCCAGCCGGATCTTCCAGAATCACATCGCCATCGATTCCCGACGAGCCTTCAAGACCGTCGAGAAAATCGCCGGGGAGAATGGAGGGAATCCCCGAAGCGGTGCGGTCGATCTGAAAAATCACGTCGATCAACACCGAATCCCCGGATATCATTTCAGCGCTTCCGGCAAATCCAGAAACGACCACTCTACCCGGTATGGGTACAGCCGTAACGGTGGAGAATGCTTCGGTCGATGTACCGCTTCGATCGAGGCCAATGTATTCCAATTGCCTGGAATCGAATTGCAGACTGAATGAAAACGCCTTGATCCCTTCCAGCCCTGTTACGAGGACGGGCACTTTGATCCTTGCACCGGGAACGCCTTGAACCGATCCGGCTTTCACCGTGACGACGGATTCAGGAAGATCCTCTGGTGTTGTGGAAGAACTGGATTCACATTCCCGGATGGATTGGATGTGTCGATCGAAGACCGCTTGTATATCGCCGGGAGTCAACCGGCCGTCGTCCGAGATATCCGCCGCCCAGATAGCGGAACCGGCCGCAAACGGGCGTGCTGGAGTGACCGTTCCGGTTATCACATTCACGTAAAGATCGAAAGCGGCCTGAGCGTCCATCGGTGTCACGAATCCGTCCAGATTGACATCGCCTTTCACAAACTGCGGATTAACCGGCGTCGGTGTAAGGGTAGGCGTCGGTGTATTTGTGGGTGAATCGGGAACAGGCGTATTCGTGGGCGTCGGAGTTTGAATCGGCGTCGGAGCGGGCGGATTCCATTTCAGCGGTTCTTCGACCCACGTTCGGATATTGATCGCACCGACGCTTCGGTTGTCGCGGCTGTCGTAAATCTTGGTCAGATTGTCCTTCCCCTGGATCAATTCACTGGTGGTCAGTTCACCCAGGTAATTGCCGTCGGCGACGATCGCTGCTGCTTCTTGATTCTTGAGTTCGTAATCGGTGTTATTGAAGATATCATTCCCGCCGGTCAGTTCGAGCACCGACGCTTTCGAGTTGAACTGGATGCCGAATCGGTTTCCAGTTAAAACGTTGCCTGTGATACCCTCGGAACCGATCTGGTCGAACGAGAGTCCCGCGCCGGTATTCTCTCCGATCGTGCAATCGGTAATGCTGAGTGAAATCCGGCTGAAAACTCCATCCGCGGTCACGCGAGTGTTGTTCAGTCCGTTCTTGAAAACCGTGCTGCCGGTGACGGTAAGTTCGATGCCTTTACCGGCGAAAATACCCGATTCCAGATTTTCGCCGATCGCGCTATCAAGGATCGAATGCGAAAAATCCTTTCCATCGATCAACACACCGGAGCCTAGGTTATATCGGACCAAACACCCGTTCACATCCGTTTGACCATCCGTAAAGACACCATGATCTCCATTCGAGTCGATGGAACAGTGGGTCAAGGAAATCGCGGCTTTACTTTTCGTGTAGACGCCGAATCCGCCGTTTTCGCTGATAACGCAGGAGTCGAACCGGTAGGTGTCGGGCGTGTCGATATGAATGCCGTTTGACCGGTTGTTTTGAATCGTGCAGCGTTCGACGATAGGCATTCCATTTTGCTCGACGAGCAGCCCGGTGTGTCCATTCAGTATGGAACAATAGCGCATCGTCACTTTATCGCTGGCGATCCGCACACCGAACCAATCGCCCGGTTCCGGTGTTTCGGCTGCCGAGCTCAACAGGATGGGTTCGGATGCCGTCCCGATGGCGTTCAGAACCCCTCCGTCGATTGTCAGTTCCGTTCGCGAGGAATGAATCCCGCTGGCGGTGTTGTCGAATTGGGGATCGCACAGAATTCGAGTGCCCGGCAGAATCGTCAATATCCCCGATTCTGTCACGGTCACGTCCCCAAGCAAAAAGACGACTCCCGACCAGGTCTCTTCCCCCGCGATTATTCCGGATGAGACAATGGAGACCTCACTGGGAACCTCCAATCGAAAGGTGATTGGACGCGGCGAGGGAATCTGGGACATGGATTGGTCTAAAAACGTTGGAATGTTGATTTCGCCCATCAACCGGTCATCACGGCTGTCGAAGATTTTGGTTAGATTTCTTTTCCCCTGTTTCAACTCATCCGCCGTCAATTCTCCCAGATAATTGTCGGTGATAACAGCCGCCGCTGAACCGAGGTTGATCAATTCATATTCGACGTTGTTATAGATATCATTCTGCCCGGCGATCGTCGTTACACGGTCTTTCGAGTTGAACTGTACGCCATACTTGTTGGCGCTGATGGCGTTGCGAGCAATTCCTTCCGTTCCAAGCGTGACGAACGATATTCCCGCACCGGAATTTTCACGAATAACGCAATCCATCACATTCAAGGGCATTTTCCCGAAAATTCCATCTGCCCCGATCCGGTCGTTGGGCTGCCCGTTCTGAGTGATGACGCAGCGGTAGATGTTGAATGCGTTTCCATTGATCGTGTAGAGTCCGGTCTTATCGTTTCCGATGACGGTTGAATCTTCAACCGTATGGATCGATCCCAAACCGCTGATGCTCGCACCATATCCATTATTGTTGCTGATAGCGCAGCCGGTGATGTGAACCGTTCCGTCTGCGAGTAATCCGTCCTGCCCGTTACCGTCGATCACACAGCCGGTTAAAAAGATCGAGGCCTTATTCCGGGAAAGCACACCGTAACCGCCATTGTCAGTGATCGTACAACCGTCGAATCGATAGGTGTCCGGCGTTTCGACCTTGATCCCGTTAAACGCATTGTCCTGGAAAACAGAACGTTCAACGACCGGCAATCCGTTTTGCTCGATCAGAAGACCGATATCCCCTCGTTCGACGGTGCAGTGACGCATGGTGACGGTATCGCTTTTAATCCGTACGCCGTACCAGTCGTTTTTATCCGGCAATTCATCCCCCGATGTAAAGACGATCGGATTGGACTCCGTCCCGACGGCGTTCAATACCCCACCATCGATGAGCAACTCGGTTCGGGAGGTGTGGTAGCCGCTAGCCCGATCGTCGTATCGAGGATCGCTTTCGATCCGCGTGCCCGGTTGGATCGTCAGGATTCCCGTTTCGGTGACAGTCACATCCCCAAGCAGCAAGACTTTGCCCGACCAAGTGACTTCCTCCGAAATCACTCGTGGCGCAACGATCGACACATCGCCGGGAATCGCGGGATCGAACGTAAAGGATGACGGAGTGGCCGTAGACGACAGTGGGACCTCCAAAGAGACGCGAACCAGAATCTCTCCAACCGATCGGTCATCACGGCTGTCGAAAATCTTGCCCGGATTCCGATTGCCCGCTTTCAATTCGTCCGTGGTCAATTCGCCGAGGTAATTGGGGCCGGACACGATCGCCGCGGTTTCCTGATTGATGAGTTCGTAATCGGTGTTGTTGTAAATGTCATTCCCGCCGGTCATTTCAAGTAAGGAGGCTTTCGAATTGAATTGAACACCGTATTGATTCCCTGTGATCGTATTTCGAGTGATTCCCTCGCTTCCGATCTTGACCAGCGAGATCCCCGCTCTCGAATTATCCGCGATGACGCAATCCGTAACGTTCAACGGTTCTTTTCCAAAAATCCCATCCGCCGTGTCGCGGGGATTATTTTCTCCATTATGAGTGACGGTGCAGCCACGAATGAAAAAGGCGGCCCCTTTATCGGTGTACAACCCCGTGTTTTGATTCCGGTTGATGAGTGTATCGGTGATAGTATGCGTCGAACCGGCATGGCTGATTCTGGCTCCGTAGTCTTTGTTCTGGACGATCTCGCAGCTTTGAATCGTGGTTTCGCCGTTTAC
Source organism: uncultured bacterium (assembly GCA_964606645.1). Lineage (GTDB taxonomy): Bacteria > Hinthialibacterota > Hinthialibacteria > Hinthialibacterales > Hinthialibacteraceae > CAZSIZ01. The sequence continues at coordinate 8,410 of CAZSIZ010000054.1, read as the reverse complement.
GAACAAACCATTGCTGCCATTCAGGTGGATCGAACAGCCAGTCAGTGTGATGGACGATTGCTTGGTTGAAAAAACTCCATTTCGGCTGTTTCCGCTCATTTCACAATCGTCGAATCGATATGTGTCAGGAGTGTCGATTCGAATTCCGTCCAGGAAGTTATTTCGGAACACACAACGTTCGACAACGGGAAGGCCATTCTGCTCGATGACGAGACCGTAATCCGCATATTCGACGATGCAATGGCGCATCGTGACTGTATCGCTTTGAATCCGAATACCGTACCAATCGTCATCTTCAGGAACTTCATCGGCAGACGTGAAGAGAATCGGGGATTCCTGAGTTCCCACCGCCGAGAGAATGCCCCCATCCACGATGATTTCGATCCGGGATGAGTTCTGTCCCCCGACCTGGTCGTCGAATTTAGGCTCGCATTCGATCCGTGTTCCGGGAAGGATGGTCAGGTTTCCCGTTTCGGTGATGGTGACATCACCCGATAGAAAGACAACACCCGACCATGTCTCTTCACCGCCGATTTCACCCGATATCGTCTGAGCGTTCGCCGTGAACACGCCGAATCCAACCATCATCACCACAATCGAAATGAATCTTAAAACACGATTGATTTTCATCCCCTGCTGTCCTGCGTCCATTGTCCTGCCTCCACGATTCTCGATGTTGACCGAGGTGATCACCACATATAATGTAATTTCTCAAGGATATTGAATCGATAAAATTGATTTGAATGATTCAAATAAACGAGCATTATCACTCTCAGCCAGCGTACTTCTCATAATTTTTATTGAACCTGAAACCTTACTCACTCAGGTAATATGCCATAGTTGGTATAGCACATAATGTTAAAATGACATTACAAATCATAAATTTCTTTTACTATATCTTGAAAATAGTTTAGTAGGATCAGTCACCGTCAGGAGGGATTATTGTTGTAAGTTAATTAATAGCAGAAGGTTATACGAAATGAGATGTATAGATGTGCGGATTCGATCTCCCATTTAAGCTCAGGGAAAAAAACACATGAATTCAATTCAGCTGTATCATGGTAGCTCTTGCCATGAACGAATTGAATATTAACTATATGAATAGATTAAATTTACGTCATGTTTTTATCTTATAAGTATTTTTTCATAAGAAACTGAAACGCTTCCTGGCGGTTTTCGGGGAAATTCTCCGGGCGGGTCAAGACAGCGTTCTGTAAAGCGTTCACACAGGGACACGCCTCCACGCTGCGTGTTTCGGGGATTGTGGGGATGACGTTTTTAATCAACTCCTTCAGGTTTCCGGAATTTTTCGTCAGGTTTTGAATGATCATATCGATATCGACTTCGTCTTCGTGCCAGCAGTCGTAATCCGTCACCGCCGCCACGATGGCGTAGCAGATTTCGGCCTCGCGCGCCAGTTTCGCTTCGGGAAGCGCGGTCATCCCGATCAGGTGCGCGCCCCAGCTGCGGTAGAGGTTGGATTCCGCCCGTGTCGAGAAGAGCGGACCTTCCATGCAGACGTACGTGCCCTGGGGATGAACGGTGACACCACAGTCATGGGCCGCTTTCGTCACCAGCCCTCGCAGCGGATTGCAGAATGGATCGGCAAAACCAACGTGGACGGCAATGGGATCGAACAGGGTATTCACACGGCTTTTGGTGCGGTCGATGATCTGATCGGGAATCACGAAATCGAGCGGTTTCATCTCTTTCTGAAGGCTGCCGCAGGCATTAACCGCGATAATCCACTCCACTCCCAATTTTTTCATTGCGTAAATATTCGCTTGATAGGGCACATGGGTAGGATTAATTTGGTGTGAACGACCGTGCCGGGGAAGAAAGGCGAGTTCGCGTCCGTTATAGTGTCCAAGCCGAATACGGTCGGAGGGTGAGCCGTAAGGGGTGTCGATCCCGATCTCGTCGTAGTAGTCGATTCCTTCCAGATCGTACACGCCCGATCCGCCGATAATACCGATACGCTGTTCCGTCATGAAAAAAACCTCCTGATTCGGTTCAAAGATTATTGCACAATCGACCTGTTTGAGAGTACCATAGGATGGAGACGAACGCCGGTCAAGCGGTTATCCGCCTCACCGGAGTTCATTTCTTGTAACAAAAAGTATAATCGATCGATCTATCCCTTCAGTGGGAAGGCATAAGGACGGTGAATGAATGATACGGAGCATGACGGGGTATTGCAGCAAACGCGAACAGACCGGGGAGACAACGCTCATCGTGGAAATCAAGTCCCTCAATCATAAAGGGTACGATCTCCATTTCCATACCAGCCGCTCGATGGCCATGCTGGAAATCCCCATTCGGGACCGGCTGAAAAAGAGTCTTCGGCGTGGGCGGATCGAACTGTTCCTCAAGGCAATCGACGGCTTTGGCTCCGGAGGAACCATCCGCCCCAACACCGCGATCGCACACCAATACCTGGATGCCGTCCGAACGGTCGTCGCCGAACTCCAACTCGACGAGCAGCCGGACCTCGGTTTCATCCTCGCCCAGGACGGTGTGCTGGATCAGGAGGAAGACGAACTCTCGCCCGAAGAGGGCTGGGCCATGGTCGAAGGCTTATTCGACCGCTCAATCGACGCACTGCTCGCGATGAAATGGAACGAAGGCAAGCGCCTGAAAACCGAGTTGGAATCGCTGCTCGCACAAATTACCGACTTGAACGCCCAGGTCATCTCCCACCGGGAGACGGTCATCCAGGAATACCGGGAAAAACTGCTGACCCGCATCGACGAAGTAAAAGAGAAACTGGAGATAGACGAAATCCGAATCCTTCAGGAAGTGGCGTTATTCGCCGACCGTTCGGACATTCAGGAAGAGACCGTGCGTCTGGACAGTCACATTCAGCAGTTTCACGAGATGCTGAACGAAAACACGGAAGAGGGCAAGTATACCGCCGTGGGGCGCCGACTCGATTTTCTCTGTCAGGAGATGTTCCGGGAAATCAACACCATCGGATCGAAAAGCGCGTCGCTGGACGTCACCCGCCTGGGGCTTTCCATGAAAGGAATTATCGAACAGATTCGCGAACAAGTTCAAAACGTGGAATAGATAAAATCCAGCGATTCGGTTTCGTCTTATTACAACGTTTCACATCCCGCACGATCACCAAACGTCAAATAATAGTACGATAACGATCATGCCATTACTGACACCACGCAGACGCTTTCTCATCACAGCCCCTCTGGCTCTACTGCTGCCGGCGGGACTGCTGACCTATCTGGGATTGATCGCGATCGGTAGCGTGGAGACCGAATACGAAATCATGGCGAAGGAGAAAGTCGAGAGCATCATCCCCAGTCTGCGCAACCGCACCACGATGAAGATTCGCGAACTTATTCAGACGCCGTTCGAGAACACCGTTCGTCGAAATGCCGATACGTTCAAGATATTTCCCCCAAAAGCCGACACCCGTTTCGTATTGGATGAGGAATTTCCTTTCGCCTCACTTCTTTTCGTTTACAGCCAGGATGATAATATTTATTTTTTCAAGCGCGTCCGCTTGGAAGATCAAGACGAAGACAGGCATTATTGGATCTTCACACCTGAACCCAGTACGGCTTTCACCGCCCGTCTAAAAGGCAAGATCGATTCGGAAATTGAAATCCATCAAGACCAATCGAGCCTGGAGAGCAACAGTTCGTTCAACCATTTATGCCATCCCGACCCGGTCTCTAGCGAAGCTCAAAGGGAACTGGCGTTCTTTACCATTTTTTATCCTCAAATCTCTTCCCGATCGATCGATCTTTCCGGGCGGGTGAAAGCGTTTGGATTGACGATGGACTTCGAGTATATCAATACGGATTTTTTTCAGACGTTATTGAATGAGATGTCACTCGAATTGAGCTTTCCCATTGCCATCGAGGATCGCTTATCGAGCCAATGGGTGGCGCAGGTCGAAACGGTCTCCCGCGAGCCGATGATAGAGAGCCGTGATTATCTGCCGAAATATTTCAATGAGGATTATTTCCCCTGGTACAAGATTCACTTTTCGTCCGCCGCCGGTCTCGACGTGATGCAGACCGCGAATTCGGTTAAGACAGTCTATTACTGCCTGGTGGCAGCGGCCAATATCATCATGATCCTGGCGGTGCTGGGTGCGGTGCGCAACATCTCCCAGGAACTGGCCCTCTCCGATCTGCGGTCCAATTTCGTCGCGCGGGTATCCCACGATTTGCGTACACCGCTGGGCCTGATCCGCCTCTATTCCGAAACGTTGGAGATGGACCGAGCAAAGAGCGAGGAGAAACGGAAAGAATACCTTCACGCCATCACGAAAGAGAGCGAGCGCCTGACGCATCTCATCAATAACATTCTCAATTTCGCCCAGATCGAAGCGCGGAAAAAGCACTACACCCCGATCGAAACACAGCTCGATTCCGTCATCACCGAGACGGTGGAATCTATGCGATACCATCTCGACCGTCACGGCCTTCGTATTTCCGTCGAGATCGATCCCGAGTTGCCACTGGTGCGCTGTGATGTGGAAGCCCTTCAACAGGCCCTCTTCAATCTTCTCTCTAACGCGACGAAATATTCGGGGGACGGGAAAGAGATTACCGTCAACGCATATCCCAAAAATGGTGAGGCCGTCGTCGAAATCATCGACCAGGGAATCGGAATCTCTTCCGACCATCAGCAAAAAATCTTCGACGAGTTTTACCGGGTCGATGATCCTCTGGTCCGCGAAACGGGCGGCAGTGGCTTAGGTTTAGCCGTCGTTAAGCATATCATAGAAGGTCACAAAGGAACGATCGATGTAGAAAGCGAGCCGGGGTGGGGCAGCAAATTCTCGATCCGGCTCCCCATTCAATCCAAGTGAATTCAACCATGTCCGATCGACAGAATTATACCAGCCAACCGGCTGTTTGTCAGAGTCCAACCCGCCTTTTCCGTTTTGCCCAATTGGCGTGCGGCACGGCGTTTATATGTCCCGTGGTTTTGATCCCGCTGATTTTCAGCGCGGCCAACACGCACACCATCGTGATTAAGGAAACCATCGCGCAACTTTCGACCGTCATCATGATCTTATGTCTGCCGTTGCTCTGGTACATCGACCGGCGGAAGGATTCCAAACGACAGGCTTTTCCTTTCCCCACGCTTTTGATAACCGTTCTATTCACGCTGCTGCTCTATCTTTTCTATTCCGCACATTCGACCGCCGCGCACCATCCCCGCGCGATTCGTGAGTTGAACTGCTGGGTGACGTATATCATTCTCGCCGTCGTTTCCATGCGTTACGCGTCTTCTTCCAAACGTTTCGATCTCTATTTAACCGCCACGGTGCTGGTGTCGGCGGTGGTGGCCGGTTATGCGGTGTCACAGCGACTTGGATACGATTTCTTTCCCTGGGACGATTTCAAGTTCGGGGAAAAGGGGATCGGACGCGCCAGTGCGAGTTTAGGCAATCCCGACTACCTGGCGGGCTATCTCGTGGCGCTGATCCCCCTGACGATTCTCTGGGCAGTGGCGCGGCGCGGATTCTTCCGTATTGTGCTGTCCGGCATCGTCCTGCTTCAGCTGGCGGCGTTGATTTTCTCCTACAGCCGTGGCGGCTGGGTGGCGGCCTTTGCCACGACGATCCTGCTGTTCGCCTCGCTGACTTACATCAATTGGATTCGCGATCCAGTGCTGCTGCGTCCCATGATTTCACGCCAAAGCGCCATAGCGGGGCTTGCCGTGATGCTGGTGCTCTGCGGAATCCTGTTGGTTTCGATGTGGACCGAAATCACAGCGACGGCTTTCCGCTTCGCCCAAATCGGTGAAGACACCTCGATCCTCACCCGCCCCTATTTCTGGTCAGGTGCGTTTCGGATGTGGGCCAGCCGTCCGCTGTTCGGTTTCGGAATCGGGACGTTTCTGCTCCATTTCACCGAATTCCGTGACACCTCCCTGTCGATCTATCTTCCTTTCAAACAATGGAACGTTTCTCACGCCCATAACGAGTTTTTGGAGATTCTCGCGGAAACCGGGCTGGTGGGAATGCTTCTCTACCTTGCCGTTTTCGTGCTCGTCACGAAGGTGATATGGACCGCGATGCTGACACGCCGCGACCGAGCCAACTTGACGCTCATCGGACTGTGGGCCGGGATGTCCGGGCTGTTCATCCACAACCTGTTTACCGTGACGCTGCGAAACACCCCTTCGGCCTTTTTGTTATGGTCGTTTGCGGGAGTGGCGGTCGGCAGAGCGGTGGTTATCGCTGGAATCGACCGCAAGCAATGGGTATGGCCGCGCTGGATTCTATATGGTTCGATGCTTCTCGCCATCCCCTATCTGTTCCATTTCGCCACCCGAACCTATACCGGCGACTCACTTATCAAAACCGGGATCCGCATCATTTCCGAACTGGACCAGAATGAATCGATGGCGCACAACCGGGGAATCTCCGAACGCGCGTTGATCGCACTCCACAAAAGCCGCCGCCTGGTTCCGGACAATCACGAATCGAATTATCTGCTCGGCCTGGTTTATTTTAAAATCCTCGACTATCCCCAAGCCATCGAAGCCTATAAAAGCCAGGTAGAACTGAAGCAAAGTTTCACTTCCAACCGCACGAACATCGGAGTCAGTTACGCCAAGCAGGCCAGCCTGATCGGAACCAACGAATTTTTCCCACGTAAAATAAAGATGTTTCCCGATCTTGCCAGGGACTGTCTGCAAGAGTCGGTGACCTGGTTTGAAAACGCCCACGACAGCGATCCCGCGTCACCGGAACATCTCAATTACATGGGGATCAGCCTGTATAACCTGGACGAATTCGCCCGGGCTGAAAAGGCTTTTCTCAAAGCGATCCATCTCGCCGAATCCAGGCCGTTCGAGTCACCGGAAAAATTGCGGGACGTCTATTATTATTTGGGATTATGTCGATTCAACCTGAAGCAGTGGGAAACCTCAAAAAACGCTTTCCACCAATCGGTCCGCCTGGCAAAAACCGCCCCCTTCAAAAACTATATAAAACTCAAAACCATCGACAACCACCTCATCTCGATCCAAAAGCACCAGCAGCAAATAAAAACTGATAACTGAAAAAATCAGGGTTTAGGATTTAATCATTTATTAGTAAAATCGATCACAAAACCGAAAACTGATAACGAAACTTGGAGGTTTCATGCAATGAATAAAGCGATATTGAGAACAGCAGTCATCATCGGAATCGTCCTTCCGATCGTATTGGGAATTGGGCAAACCATTGCCAGTGAAAATGACTCACAAGATTCAACGGCGACGCTTGACCGCTTGTACGAACAATTCCTCGATCCAAGCGTGGAATACCGGGGCAAACCGTTCTGGTCGTGGAATGGCAAACTGGAGAAAGACGAATTGTTCCGACAGATTCACGTCTTAAAAGAGATGGGATTCGGTGGTTTCTTCATGCACTCCCGCACCGGCCTGGCGACGGAATATCTGGGCCAGGAATGGTTCGATCTCATCAACGCCTGCGCCGATGAAGCGGAAAAACTCGGCCTGGAAGCGTGGCTGTACGATGAAGACCGCTGGCCCAGCGGGTCGGCTGGCGGGATGGCGACGGAAGACCCTGAATTCCAAATGAAATATCTCCGCATGAATACCGTCTCCGCTTCCGAGTTCGAGTGGCCGGATGATTTCGTCGCGGCGTTTTCATGCGAACTCGACGGATTGAACGTCCGTGACTGTCAGCGAATCACGAAAAGCACGCCGCCCGGCCGCTACAAGGATAAAACCCTTCTCTTTTTCACGACCGAGAACATGGCTAGACATCCCTTCTATAATGGGAATACCTACCTGGACACGCTCAATCCCAAGGCGACGCAAAAATTTATCGAGATCACTCACGAGCAGTATAAAGCACAATGCGGGGACCGGCTGGGGAGCAGCATCCGGGGGATTTTTACCGATGAGCCGCATCGGGGCATGGTGATGTGCAAGAATGTGAGTCAAGGATCGATCGAACGATCGGAGAATCTCACGCCTTGGACCCCGAGCTTGTTCGATGCGTTCCAGAAGGAATACGGTTACGACTTGGTCCCCCATTTGCCGGAACTCTTTCTCCGTCCCGACGGACAACGTATCTGCAAAGTCAAATGGCAGTACATGGAACTGATCCAGCAGATGTTTCTCGATTCCTTCGCCAAACCGATTTACGACTGGTGTAAGCAGAACGATATGATTTTGACCGGCCACGCGCTCCACGAAGACACACTTGGTTCTCAGGCCGTGCCGAACGGTTCTCTGATGCGGTTCTACGAATACATGGACTACCCCGGCGTGGATGTCTTGACGGAAGGCAACCGGAACTTCTGGATCGTCAAGCAACTCTCGTCGGCGGCGCGTCAGCTGGGAAAGAAATGGATGCTCTCCGAATTGTACGGCTGCACGGGTTGGCAGATGCCGTTTGCCGCTCACAAAGCCG
>CAZSIZ010000053.1:0-26094 GCA_964606645.1 uncultured bacterium | reverse complement strand
CGGGTCACACCGGGTGACTCCGGGTGGGTCAGACTAGCCCGGCGGCTGACACCTGGAAATGATCCGTACACAACATTTCGATTTCGAGCATCCCAAACGCCTAAAAGTTCCTAAATAAAAAATCAGACTGTCTCGCCAACCGTCTTACAGATCGCTTCTAAACAATCCCGGTCGGTTTCGTCGAAGGCGTCGAGCCGATTCGAATCGATATCCAGTACGGCAACAAGTTCGCCCGTCCGGTTCATCACCGGCACGACAATCTCGGACCGTGTCGAGGAGGAACAGGCGATGTGACCGGGAAACGCCCGAACGTCGGCAACCAACTGCGTTTGCATCGTACGGGCAGCGGCTCCGCACACACCCCGCTCGAAAGGAATCCGCAAGCACCCATGCGCGCCTTGATAGGGACCGATCTTCAGCAACCCCGGCTCAACCACACGGTAAAAACCCGTCCAATCGAAATCATCGAACGCATGATGCAGTTCGCAAACCACCGTCGCCATGATCGCCACCCCATCGGTTTCCCCTTCGATCAGGCGGTGGATATCGGTGGTCACGCGGCTGTAAATACGATGTTTGTCGTTCATCTCCGGCATCCCATTCCTCCCGGATTCAATGATAACGGATAATTCAATCCTTCGGAATCCAAGGTTTCCGATTTGTAATTCTGTATTGTCGCTCATCCAATACGATTTCGGGGATGAAAACAATCCCAAATTGAGGACGGGATTCTGCCGAAACGGAAAATACGGAATTCGTGCTTGACTCGATGACCTCAAGTGACATATTCTACTATTAGTTGTCAGTTGATGCTCAATCAAGAAGGCGGAACGTTCGACAGTGATAAACAGTATAATTATCGCATGAATGCACTGATGGAATCACTATGATTGCGGGCAGAAAAGTTCCACATCCAATACCGTACCAGGGAAGCAAAAGAGAAATAGCGCATCGCATACTTCCCCTCTTCCCAAGAGAAAAGGTACGGCTTTTTGAACCATTCGCGGGGTCAGCAGCCGTCTCCCTTGCTGCCGCCGCGAATGGTTTGGTGTATAGCATTGTTCTGAATGACATAAACATACCCTTGATGCGTTTGTGGAAACGCATCATTCACGAGCCGGAGGAACTGCTGGAGGCATATACTCGGCTTTGGAATCGGCAATTGGGAAAAGAAAGAGCATTCTATGACCGCGTTCGTGAAAAGTTCAACAAAACACACGACCCAGACCTCCTTCTATACCTGTTGGCTCGATGTGTCAAAGCATCCGTAAGGTATAACACCAATGGTGAGTTCAATCAGAGTCCCGATAATCGCCGAAAAGGAGCAAAACCCGAAACCATGGCAATGCGTGTTCTCGGCGCGTCTAGTTTACTTTCTGGGATTACGATTCTCCGGCACGTTGATTTTGTGGAAGGCGTCAATGACGCCACGCCCGATGATGTAATTTACATGGACCCCCCTTATCAGGGAGTCTGTGGCGGTAGAGACAACCGTTATTCGTCTGGGCTGCCGTTTGAGCAGTTCTGTGGAGCCTTGCGTGAAATGAACGAACGAAGGCTTTCCTTCATTATCAGTTATGATGGCCGGAGTGGAGAGAAGAAATACGGCAATTCCCTTCCTGAGAATCTTTCATTGGAACACATCGAAGTCAACGCAGGCGTATCCTCCCAAGCCACCTTACTCGGACGAAACACAGAAACGATTGAATCCTTGTATCTCTCGCAAAGTCTGGTCAAACGCATCGGTACTGAGCGAATAACGCAAAGTATTCCTGCCGAACAAGCCCAATTGTCGTTGTTCTGAGAGGGGATTCCATGAGCAAACAGACCATCCCTCCGCACATCATGAAAGCGCTGAAAACCGTAACCGCTAAACGGCCACGAACCGTCATCGACCATATCATCCAGCATGGCCATATTACGACTGAAGAATTGAAGATGCGGTACGGCTACAACCATCCACCTCGCGCTGCGCGTGATGTTCGAGAACAAGGAATTCCGCTTGTTACTTTCAAGGTTCGAGATTCAACGGGCCGTTCAATTGGAGCATATCGCTTCGGAGATTGGGAGGATTTTCGCAATGATAAGCTCAGAGGCCGTTACGCTTTCACCAAAAAGTTCAAAACCGACCTTATCGAACATTACGGTGAGAGATGTCGTATCTGCGGGGCGGATTTCAAGGGGAGATACCTACAAATTGACCATCGCATTCCCTATCAAGTAGCAGGGGATTCCAGCATCGAAAAAAGAAACGTCGAAGATTACATATTGCTCTGCTCGTCCTGCAATAGAGCGAAGTCGTGGTCGTGTGAGCATTGCGCCAACTGGAAGAAGGATCTCGATAAAGAAGTATGCATTTGCTGTTATTGGTCTTCACCGAAAGCACATAAGCACGTTGCGCTGCGTGATATTCGCAGGCTTGACCTCGTTTGGCAGAATGGAGATGTTACTCAATATGAAGCCTTGAAAGCGGAGTCCGAGAAGCATCAGGTTGCTTTGCCTGATTTTGTCAAAAGTGTACTTGACCGCCATCTGAAACAATAGAATGTAGGGTCGGTCACGCTTTTCGACCCACCATTCCTCACGTATCGATAATACGAAAACATGTTTGGTTCCGGTTCTGCCGGATTAGCGATTGTCGCTCATCCAATACGATTTGGGGATGAAAACAATCCCAAATTTCTGTATAATCCATTCAAGTATCGAATCCTATCGATAGAAAGTATATTTCGTTGAAAAATCACTTAATCTTTTTACTCCTATCCGCGTTTTTATTCGTTGGAGGCTGTTTCTCCAGCAAACAGGACGCCATTGAATACAAGGGCCGAACGGCGCGTTTCCTGTGGACCCAAGAGACGATCGAATCGTTCGACGGCGATATCTCCAGTTACCAACGGCAGCCCCGCACGTTTCCCGTCGCCTATTCGGACCTGGGTTTGACTTGGGCGCTAAACTGGAAAGGCAAATCGGCGATTGCCTACGAAACCGATATCGGTATGAACATCCCCGCCGATCCGGTACTGGCCTGGGAAGCGGGGAGTAAGGATTTCTCTCTCTCCCTGGACGCCTGGATCGATCCCTCGTTCCAAACCACGGCATCGGGCATTCTCTTCTGGACGAATAACGGAAAACAGGCGATGGGCATTCGCTGGAAGGTGCGTCTCAATCTTCAGCAAGCCGACTTCGAGGTCTTTCGCTATCACGCACCCAACGCGGTGGTACTCGTCTCGCATACCTTCGCGCTGAACGAAGCCGAGTGGTTCCCCATCGCGCTGAACGTCAACAACAACCACTTAACCGCATCCATCGCGGGAAAAACGCTCCACGCAGCGCTTGAAGATGCGGATCATCGGGGAAACCGGATCGGCCTGTATCAGAAACGGGGGATCGGCTTCATCAGCGCCATGAATATCACCCCGCCAAAGCAGCCGCTTCCCTGGGAAACCGCCTTTCGGGATTGGAATCGAAACCTGTTTCTCGCCACCGCAAACCGGCTGATCAAACTCACATCCGTCCCGGAAGAAGATTTAGACTTACCCCTGATGCTTCGGCGGCTTCGGTTTCAGCGGCTCTGGAAAGACGTTGTCCCCGTGCTAGCGCCCAGCACGATTCGCACGAAGTACTTCTGCGATCCCGGAGCGAAACTGACGGTGGGTTATGGGATACTACCCGCCTTCGCGCTTTCGTCCGCGACGGCAGAATTCGTCATCACGCTGGAATCCGATACGAAAAAAGAAGAACTCTTCCGCCACGCCATCCAACCCTCGCAAACCGCAGCCAGAGACACCCGCTTCCACGAAATCGAACTCGATATGTCGGCCTACGCAGACCAGGCATTAACCCTGGATTTCGAGGTACGCCGGAAAGGCTCGGACGATCCCCTGATCGCCTGCTGGGCCAATCCCATTATCACGCACCGTCATTTCGAGCCGAACAAACCGAACGTGCTGCTGATCGTTCTCGATACGCTTCGGGCGGACAAGTTGGGCTGTTACGGCTATTCACGCGAGACAACCCCTCATATCGACGCGTTCGCCCAATCGTCCACCCTGTTCGAGAACGTCTACGCACAATCCTCCTGGACGTTTCCCTCGCACGCTTCCCTGTTCACGTCGCTCTATCCGGGCGAGGCAAATTCTGATTCACGCCAGCCGTCCGTCATCCTGGGTGAACGGTATAAGACGATGGCCGAGATGCTGCGCCGCCAAGGCTATCTGACGGCAGCCTTCACCGGCGATCTCTCCCTGAACGGCGCGTCGGGAATCTCACAGGGCTTCAACGACTACCGCGAGGCAAAGAATTTCACGGCGTTCAATTTCGAGATCACCTCCGAATGGTATCAGACGTTCGTGAAAAAGAATGAAGCCAACCCCTGGTTCGTCTTCCTCCACTCCTACTCCTGTCATTTACCGAGCGACCACGAACACTACCTGGATTACCGCACGCTGGCCCGTACGGAAGCCGATTGGGTCGGCATCCAGCACGACCGCTACGACGGCGGCGTTCGATACGCCGACGTGTTCGTGAACGACGCGCTGACTTTCCTGGAAGAGCGAGGGCTTCTCGATTCGACGCTCGTCATCATCACCTCCGATCACGGCGAAGACCTCGGAGACCGCGGCTATCCCCTCTACCACCACCACGGCCACTCCCTGCACGACGAGCTGACACGGGTACCGCTCATCATGCGCCTGCCGGGAGCGCTGCCCACCGGGAAGCGAGTGGAGACACAGGTGCGACTGATCGACCTGCTTCCGACCGTTCTGGATATTCTCGGCATGGACAACGCCGCCTGGCTGAGAGGGGCGTCTCTTTCCCCCGTCATCGATGGCCAGGAAACGGGAGACCGATTCGCTTACAGTGAAGAGATGCGCTACGGCGTGGAGCAGAAATCACTGCGCGACGGACGCTACGCTTTCTTATGGATTCCCGACAAAAACGACCGGCGTTTCAAAGGATATAACGGCTGGGACATCCCTGTTCCCCCAACGTATCGGTTATACGATATACTGAAGGATCCCGGCGAACGAAACAACCTGGCCGACCGTTTCCCGGAGCGGGTGGAAACCATGCAAAAACAGATCGAGAAACTCCAAGCGACGTTTCTCAAACGCGAATACGATAACTCGGACACCGGCCAGGGATTATCCGCCGAGGATGAAGAACGGATGAGAAAGCATGGTTATGTGAACTGAAAGATTACGACACGTTTCGTTTTTGCATTATCGATCGTTATGAATTAATGAGAACTGTGCTGGAAGCTGATTGCCATGAATTCGACCAAACATAATGTCTTTTTCCTGGTGACGTTCACTCTCCTCGCCGTCATCTTCGGTATTGCAATCATCACCCTCGACCAGTGGCGCGATTTGGTTTTTCTCGACGATCTGACCATCCTATTGAGCATTCCAATCTTTTACTCGATCTTCTACTATCCTCGAAAAGTTTTTTACACAATGATTGTCATCAATGCGTTAATCGCAATTTGGATACTGAGTACCCTTAATCAAAATCAACTCAACCGTTCGTATGAATCATTAATCACTTTTGCCTGCATCTTGACCATTACGGGTGAAATCGTCCATCGCGCCAAAACCAAACGCCAACAAGCCGAGGAATCTCTGGGGAAAAGCGAAAAACGTTATGAGGATCTATTATACAATTTACCTGTCGGAGTCTATCGTTATACCCCTCGAGATCAAGGACATTTTACAGCCGCCAACCCCGTCATTGTAAAAATGTTCGGCTACGATTCCCTGAAGGAATTCATGAAAACCTCTGTAGAAGAATTGTACGCCGATCCAAATCAGCAGAGAGTTTCTTCCTACCGTCTTCTCAGAGAAGGGCATTTTTTCGGACATATTTTGAAATTAAAAAAGAAAGACGGCACTCTTTTCTGGGCGAGCGTTACTGCCAACACCGTTCGAAACAGCGAAGGAGAGATCGAGTATTTCGACGGGATTATCGAGGACATCACAAATCGCAAGCAGGTGGAAGAATCGCTCTATGAATCCCGCCAATTACTCCAGATCGTTCTCAATTCGATTCCGACAGGCGTGTTTTGGAAGGATCTCGATTCAATTTACATCGGATGCAATAGAAAATTCGCCCAGGACGCCGGGCTGGAATCGCAGGAAGCGATCGTGGGAAAAAACGACTACGATCTATCTTGGAAAAAAGATGAAGCAGACTTCTTCCGAGAGTGCGACCGTCGCGTAATGGATTCGGACACACCCGAATACCACATCGTCGAACCGCAGCTTCACGCCGACGGCAAACAGGCTTGGGTCGATACGAATAAAATACCGCTTCACGACGAGGAAGGTCACGTCGCTGGAATTATCGGCACTTATGAGGACATCACCGAGCGGATAGAGACCGATCGCGAATTGATGAAATACCGGGAAAATCTCGAAGCACTGGTGGAAACACGAACTCGCGAATTGACCTTGACCAATACACAGCTTCAAGAGGAAATCCTCTACAGGGAACAAGCAGAGAATGAGTTGAAATATCTTCTGAGTCTGGAAGAAGCGATTTCCAAAGTATCGAGACACTTCGTCACTTTTGAGGGTGCCGATCTCAATGAAACGCTTCGGATTCTGGGGCAAGCCGTCTCGGCGAACCGGGCTTATATTTACTTGATGCGTGGAAACGGACGGATGGACAATACACACGAATGGTGCGCTCCAGGAACCGAATCCGACAGACAGGAATTTCAGAATTTCGATCCCGCCGAGTATCCCTGGACGATCGGGAAATTGGAGAATGACGAAGCCAAGGTCATACCGGATGTCAACGAGATGCCTCCTGAAGCCGAATACGAGAAACAAGTGTTTCAATCCCACAACGTCCACGCGCTCCTCGCGGTTCCGATCCGTTCCGTGGTAGGCCGTTTTTTGGGATTCATGGGATTCGACGACACGGAGAATTGTCGACAATGGCAGGAGAACGACGTTCGCATTCTTCGTATCGTGGGCCAAATGATTGCCAACGATCTGGAGCGCAAACGGGTAGGAAAACGCCTGCGCCTGCTTAACTCCGCCGTCGAGCAAAGCAGCGAAGGTCTCGGTGTCATCGATCTGAGAGGCAATCTGCTTTACTTAAACGAAGCGTTCGCCAAAATGCACGGATACGAATTGGATGAACTGTTTGGAAGGAATATGTCAATTTTACACACGCCCGAACAAATGTCGGCTGTGGATGAAGCCAACCGTCAAATTTTGGAGACGGGCCGGTTTATGGGTGAAATCTGGCATAAAAAACAGAACGGCGATGTCTTCCCTTCCATGATGAACAACACACTTCTTCGCGACAGTAAAGGAAATCCGGTCGGCATGGTCGGCACATTGCGAAATGTCACTGCGTTGAAACAGGCGGAAAACGAACTCCTCGCGGCGAAAGAACTCGCCGAATCCGCCAACCGCGCCAAATCGCAATTCCTCGCCAATATGAGCCACGAACTCCGCACCCCCCTATACGGGATGGTGGGAATGATCGATCTGCTCTCCAACACGTCCTTAAACACCAGCCAAATCAAATACGTCGACAAGGTCCGTCAATCCGGACAATCCCTTCTCGAAGTAATCAACAACGTTCTCGACTTCTCCAAGATCGAGGCGGGTAAAGTCGATCTCGAGGAGATCGAATTCGACATTCGCCAAACGGTCGAAAACACGGTGGACCTTTACGCCAACCACGCCTTTATGAAGGAACTGAATCTGACCTGCTTGATCGACACGGATATCCCTCCGATTGTACGGGGAGATCCCGTCCGGCTCCGTCAGATTCTTTCCAACTTAATTCTCAACGCGATCAAATTCACCTATCGGGGCAGTATCACGATTCGAGCCGTCCCGCTTGAAGAACGCAGCGATTCGATGCTGCTCCGCTTCGACGTCTGCGATACGGGAATCGGCATCGATTCCGACGCACAGCAAACGATCTTCGAATCCTTCACTCAAGCCGACGGTTCGACAACCCGGAAATTCGGCGGAACCGGTTTGGGATTGGCGATCTCGAAACAACTGACCGAAATGATGGGGGGAACCATCGATCTGGAAAGCGAACCGGACCAAGGTTCCACCTTCCGCTTCACGGTCCAGTTGGGCAAAACACACTCCCCCCCCAAGAGTGAATCCATTTTCGGATCGGATCGACAATCACTCCACGCCCTCATCGTTGACAGCAACAGCTTGAACCGCTCGATTTTACATAAACAGATTTCCGCGTGGGGTTTAACCGTCGAAGAGGCCGCCAATGCCACGAACGCCTTGGAGCGATTGCAGCAATCCGCCATGCGCAGCACTCCAATCGACATCGTTCTTTTTAGCGCAAACCTCCCGGATACGAACGGCTTGGAATTTGCCAAAACCATCAAATACGACATTTCCAAATCAGACGTTCACCTTCTCATGTTCACCGCTTTGGGCGCTTATTACGAAACGGAGAAACAACACAAGGCGGAAGGATTCGAATGGCCGTGCGCCTTCGTCCGTCAATCGCAGATTCATACCACCATCGCCGAGGCGACCGGCTGGAAACAGCAAACCGTCCAACTCCTGCCCACGGAAAAAATCCAATCCGGCCTGGAGGAAACGACGTATCACGCACACGTCCTTGTCGTCGAGGACATCGCGATCAACCTCGACGTAACCGTGGGAATGTTAACCTTCATAGGTTGCCGGGTGGAAACGGCGCTGAATGGACGGAAGGCCCTCGAAATCGCATCCCAAACAAACTACGACATTATCTTCATGGATTGTCAAATGCCGGTCATGGACGGTTACGAAGCGACCATTTCCATCCGGCAAAGCGAACAATCCGGCCGGGCGGCGGCTCCCCACACCATCATCGTCGGCCTGACGGCGCATGCCTTGAAAGGAGACCGGGAACGCTGTCTGGCAGCGGGAATGAACGATTACCTCAGCAAACCTTTTGGATTGGAACGGCTGAGAGAACTTATGGACCGATGGATTCCCCACAAACGGGATCCACTAAACAGTCGCAATCCATCACCACCTATCCAACACGCGCCCCCCCTCAGCCCACCTCTCAGGCAGACCTCTTCAATCGATTGGAACGCCCTGGACACCATTCACCAGCTACGAACGCAAAAGGAACCGGATATCCTGAAAAAAGCGGTCACGCATTTTCTCAACGATTCATCCGCGTTGGTGAAATCACTACGGCTCGCTGTGGAAACAGCCGATCTCCCGGCCTGCCTGAACATCGCGCACAGCCTGAAATCGGCCAGTTTCAATGTCGGCGCGGTGAACCTGGCAGAACAATGCCATAAATTGGAACAAGAGAATTCCCTCGAAAGCGCTTCAACAGTTCTATTATCGATCGAAGATGAGTACGATGAAGTCGAATCCATTCTTAAAGAGATACTCAAACAAGGCCTTCAACAATGAACGAGAAAAATACCCAAGAGCCTTTAACCATTTTAATTGCAGACGACGACTCCACCTTTCGCTTTTTAGCTCGCAAGGCGCTGGAAAACGCCGGATTCTCGGTCGAGGACGTGGAAGATGGATTTCAAGCGGCCAACATATTCATTGAGAAGAAACCGGATATCGTGCTGCTGGATATCAAAATGCCGAGAATAGACGGGATTGAGGCCTGCTCCAAAATCCGCCAACTGCCGGGAGGGGACGGGATTCCGATTTTGATCGTCACGGGATTGAATGATATGGAGTCAATCGACCGGGCGTACAAAGCGGGAGCGACCGACTTCATCACCAAACCGGTCAACTGGCTGGCATTGGGATTCCGCGTGCGCTTCATGCTTCGAGCCAACCGTGAGATGATCGAAATGATGAAAAGCGATCGGGAAACCCAGTCTCAGTTAAGCCCTCTCTCCGATTCGCTGATTCAATGCAGCAGCAGGCGAACGATCGACTCCACCATAATGAACAATATCCGTGCGTTGGAAAAAGAGATGGGCGCGGATTTCCTGAAGCACCTCATTCAACACTTTCTCAGCCAGGCTCCCGACCTGATTCAATCGTTGTGCAAGTCCACCAACAAACGCGACAAATCAATCGCCCTGACCGACATCGCCAAACTGAAATCCCAGAGTATCAGTCTTGGCGCCATCAATCTCGCAGCGATGTGCAGCGAATTGGAAGCCACTCTGCAAGCGGACATTCGCACCAACATTAGCAAGATTCTGTCCGATATCGAAAGCGAATTCACCCAAGTGGAACAAGCGCTGATCCAGGAAATATAACGTAATTCCTTTTCAAAAATGTAGGGTGAGATCACGCCTTTTCGATCCACCATCACCGAGTACCCCACCCATCATCAATATCACGAGAAGAAAACCTGGCCACCCAATCAAAAACGAGCCGCAATCCCCATTGGAATTGCGGCTCGTGGACATTCAAGAACACGCCTGTGATGGCGTTTGGAAATTACTCCTCCTCAGCCGGTGCGTAACCAACCAGTTGAATGTAGGACATCGGTGCGCCATCGTTCAACCGTGGACCGAGTTGAAAGATCTGTGTATATCCGCCGGGACGTTCGGTGAATTCGGGAGCAATTTCGTCGAACAACTTCCGCAAGACGATTTTATCGCGAATCACACGGTTCACTTTCCGCCGCGCGTGGACTGAATCCTTTTTCGCCGTCGTGATCAGCCGGTCCACCAGCCGCCGCAATTCCTTGCACTTGGCGTGGGTCGTCTTAATCCGCCCATGACGGAAAAGGGACGTGGCCTGATTGGCCATCATCGCTTCCCGGTGAGATGTCGTTCGACCTAATTTTCGTAATTTCTTCTTATGGATCATCGATCTATTCTCCAAGTATTACTCACACATCAGTATTCTTAAAAAACTTTACGATCCGATCAACTTTCGTCGTCCTCGTTGTCTTCGTCGTCTTCATCGTCAGCATCTGTCGTAAGAGCCGGATCGACGTCCTCATAATCCTCATCGATATCGTCCTGGAGCAGCGGAGGGAGGTTGTTTTCCGGTTCCGCAATCCCCGGAACAACGCCCAGTTGACTCGGATCCATTCCCAGCCGTAATCCGTACTTCGTCAAGACTTCCTTGATCTCCGTCAGGGATTTCTTCCCGAAGTTTCGGTATTTCAGCATCTCCCCTTCCGTCTTGGAAACCAACTCACCGATCGTTTTGATATTCGCGGCTTTGAGGCAGTTATAGGCTCGAACGGACAGTTCCAGCTCTTCCACCCCTTTCGCCAGATACGGATTGACGGCCTCTTCCTCGTCTTCTTCCTTATCCAGTTCGTAATCGTCCTCATCCGGGAAGTGGATAAACAAGAACAGATGGTCCTTCAAAATCTTCGCGGAATACGCGAGGGCTTCCTTCGGGTGAACGGTTCCATCCGTCCAGATTTCCACGATCAACCGGTCGTAATCGGTGATATCCCCCACCCGGGCATTTTCCACGACATACTTCACCCGCTCGATCGGGGTAAAAATCGCGTCGATCAGAATCGTATTGACGGGATAGGTGTCGACCTGTTTGCTCTGGCGCTCTGCCGGAAGATACCCGCGCCCGACATCGACATACAGTTCCATCTCCAACTCGCCCTCTTTACCGAGCGTGGCGATGTGGAGCTCGGGATTCATGATCTCCACATCCGAATTCGGTTCGATGTCGGAGGCTTTGACTTCACAATCGCCCTTGGCCTGCAGGTAAAGCGTCACCGGCCCGTTGCGATGGTTCTTCACACGAAGGCCTTTGATATTGAGAATAATATCGGTGACATCTTCAACCACGTCGGGTATTGAAGAAACCTCTTGAAGCACACCATTGATGCGAACCGCTTTGACAGCGGCGCTCTGAATTGATGAAAGCAGTACCCGGCGCAAAGAATTCCCCAACGTCGTCCCGAAACCACGTTCGAGAGGCTCGACCACGAAACGGCCATAACGATCGGTTAACGAATCTTGGCCTACGCGTACCCGGCCTGGCATCAACACAGGTTTGAACTTCATGGGATGTTCTTCCCCCTTTGCCGCTTACCGGCAGTTCGATTAATTGATCTTAATACGTATCGAAAAACGAGTTTCCTGAGAGTGAAACTCCTCCTGTCCGGTTGAGTATCGACTGTGATTCAATTCCGGAGGCGGAGAGAATAACCTCTATTTCGAGTACAACTCGACAATCAGCTGCTCGTTGACTGGGATGGCGATCTCCTCGACCGCCGGCATCCGGATCAGTTTCCCCGCCATGCCGTCGCCCAGCCATTCCATCCACGGATACCCCCCCATCGAACGCCGCGTCTGCAGCGCTTCCTGTACGAGAACCAGTTCTTTGCTCTTGTCCTTCATCTCGACCAGCTGACCGATTTTCACTTGGTACGAAGGAATATTGACCCGCTTCCCGTCCACCTTCACGTGGTTGTGACGCACCAGTTGCCGGGCCTGCGCGCGAGTGTTGGCATATCCAAGACGGTAGATCACATTATCCAACCGACGTTCGAGCAATTGAAGCAGATTGGTTCCCGTAATCCCGCGCATCCGGTCCGCTTCCTTGAAATAGCGCCGGAACTGTCTTTCCAATACGCCGTAAATCCGTTTGGCTTTCTGCTTTTCACGCAACTGTACCCCGTAATCCGACAACTTTCTCATCGTCCGGCGTTGACCGTGCTCGCCGGGGGGATACTTCCGTTTTTCGGCGGAATCTTTGCCGAGTAAAAAACGTTTTCCTTTGAGCATCAGGTTAACACCTTCCGCTCGACTCAGTTTACAAACAGGACCGCGATACCGTGCCACGACTAGCCTCCTGATCTTTCTTCCCGATTGAGATTTATACTCGGCGCCGCTGCGGGGGCCGACATCCGTTATGAGGAATCGGGGTCACGTCTTTAATCGCCTTGATACGCAGCCCCGCGATTTGCAATGCCCGAATCGCCGCCTCACGGCCCGATCCGGGACCCTTCACTACAACTTCCACTTCCTGCAATCCGTGTTCCATCGCGCGCGTGGCCGCCTCTTGTGCCGTGATCTGTGCGGCGTAAGGTGTGCTTTTCCGCGATCCCTTGAATCCGGAATTCCCCGCGCTGGCCCAGGAAATCGCATTCCCCGTCACGTCCGTAATCGTGACGATCGTATTGTTAAAGGTCGCTTGAATGTGAACGACACCTTTGGGAACGTGCTTCTTGACTTTCTTTTTCCCACGGCCTGATGTTCGTTTGCTTTTCGCCATTACCGTCTTCTCCTTAGTTCATCCAAACGAAAGGACTAACTATTGATCCCATAATTATTTCTTCGCCCTGACGCCGATTGTGCGTCGGGGACCTTTGCGTGTCCGCGAGTTGGTCCGGGTTCGCTGTCCTCGAACGGGAAGTCCCCGGCGGTGACGCAAGCCCCGGTAGCAGCCGATGTCCATCAGCCGCTTCACGTTCATATTGATTTCGCGCCGAAGGTCACCTTCCACCACACATTCACGCTGAATCACCGAGGTTATCCGTGTAATCTCGTCGTCGGTCAACTCGCGCACACGGACGCTCACATCGACATTCGCCAATTGAAGAATCCGCGTCGATAACGACCGGCCGATTCCGTAAATGTAAGTAAGTCCTATCAACACCCGTTTGTCTCTGGGTAAATCAACGCCGACGATACGTGCCACGTTTACTCCTCCTCTTTCTTTACTCCGATCAGCCTTGACGCTGTTTGTGACGGGGATTCGTGCAGATCACCCGAACGACGCCCTTGCGCCGAATCACCTTGCATTTCTCACACATTGGCTTCAC
The DNA here is from genome assembly GCA_964606645.1 of uncultured bacterium. GTDB lineage: Bacteria > Hinthialibacterota > Hinthialibacteria > Hinthialibacterales > Hinthialibacteraceae > CAZSIZ01. The sequence goes on along the minus strand of CAZSIZ010000053.1, from coordinate 12,363 downwards.
TGATGCTCTGACTTTCATGTCGATTCTCCATCGCTTTTCTGGATCGCCCACTACGCCTGTCGATAGGTAATCCGCCCACGGGTAAGATCGTACGGAGACAGTTCCACCGTCACGAAATCTCCCGGCAGGATACGGATATAGTGCATCCGCATTTTTCCCGATATATGAGCCAGAACTTTATGCCCGTTCTCAAGCTCGACTCGAAACATCGCGTTCGGCAACGTTTCGACGATTTTTCCTTTTACTTCGATAACGTTTTTCTTAGCCATTGAACGTCCTTAATCGTTCCCGTTTCAAATCCCGCTGCCACCCGTTACAGAGACCTAAGCGGAAATTACGTCTTCCTCTTCCTCAGGAAGAATAATACCGTTTGCGGACGTCATTACGATCGGGCCATCCGGTGTAATCGAGATCATATCTTCAACATGAACCGATGTCTGGCGGTCTTTTGTCACCACGGTCCACCGATCTTCGAGAACCTCTACCTCGTATGTGCCGAGGTTGAACATCGGTTCGATACAAATCACCATCCCGGCTTTGAGCCGGGGTCCGTTTCCCGGCGGGCCGAAATTCGGTATTTGCGGCTCCTCGTGCATTTCACGTCCGACACCATGCCCGACGAAATCCTCAACCACACCGTAACCGTATCGCGTGGCAAGTGTAAAAACGCTATGAGAAATATCTCCCACACGGTTTCCAACGACCGCCACTTGGCCTGATTCCTGCAACCCCAGATAAGCCCGGCGCAGCATCAGTTCGGCTTCTTCACTAATCTTCCCTATGCCCACCGTTCGAGCGCAATCCCCAACATACCCCTGATAGTGAACCCCTACGTCGAGGCTTAAAATATCCCCTTCCTTCAATTTCCGTTTGGAAGGGAATCCATGAACGACCTGTTCGTTGATGGACACACAAACCGAGTATGGAAATCCCCGGTAACCCTTAAACACCGGCTTGGCTCCAAGGCCTCGGATCAGGGTCTCCGCCGCGCGATCCAGTTCGATGGTCGGCAGTCCTGGCTCGGCCATCGCCAGCATCTTATTCTGCACCTCGGAAACCAGGTCCGCACTTTCCTGTAGCAGACGAAGTTCCTGCGGTGATTTCAGCGTGATCATAATCGCCTGAATCGTTATGGTTTATAACTTTACCGCCTCTCGACAGTAAACAGAAAATTATAGCCGTTGCTTACGAAACCGCCAATGGATGTTCCTTACATGACGGTTCAAGTCAGACCTTACAGACGAAACGGCAAGATATAGATATTCATAAGTCAATCTTTATACACTATCGTCCGGTCACTGAAAGTCTTCGACTTATGGCCGTTTCGTTTTACATCCCCGAACGGCCTTTCACTCGCCCTTTGGACCGGAAACCATCGTAATTCCGAACCCGCAAGTGATTTTCGATCTGGTTGATCGTATCCAGCGCCACACCGACGATAATAATGATCGACGTTCCGCCCATCATCTGCGCAATCCCCCCCGGGATTCTCATATATACCGACATAATGTCCGGAAGTACCGCGACCGACGCAAGGAAAATCGCTCCCGCCAGCGTAATCCGGTTGAGAATTTTTGTCAGGTACTCCTCCGTCCGCTTCCCGTGGCTGTATCCGGGGATCGTCGAACCGTATTTCTGCAAGTTCTCCGCCACGTCTTTCGGATTGAAGGTGATCGCCGTATAGAAATAACAGAAGAAGATAATCAACGCAACGTAAATAATCGTATAAACAAACATCCCGGGTTGTAGGTTGCCGCCCAGCCACTCAAACCCCGTATAAAGCCAGCCGAAATACGCGCTGTTGGCCAGCGGTGTCATAAACTGAAGAAACGTCGCGGGCAGGATCAGGATCGCCGCCGCGAAAATAACGGGAATCACGCCTGCCGTGTTGATCCGAAGCGGCAGGTATGAGTTGCTTTGCGCACCGTACATCCGCCCGCCGCGCACCATCCGGCCACGTTTGATCGGAACTCTCCGTTGTCCGTACTGAATCACGACGACCCCGGCGATCACGATCACGAGAATAATGAAGGACGCCATCGCTTTCAAAGGCGAGAGTTCTTGCAGGCGAATCAATTCGATCGCCTGAGTCACCACTTCTGGAACCTGCGCGACGATATTGGCAAAAATAATCAAGGAAATCCCGTTTCCGATCCCCCGTTCCGTTATCAATTCACCCATCCACATGATCACCATCGTTCCGGCGGTCATCGAGAACATACACACCAGCCGGAATCCCCAGCCGGGCTGATAGACGACATCACCCATAAATGCGGGATTCTCCAGCGAGAAGGAGATCATAAACGACTGAAACGCCGTGATCGCCACCGTCAGATAGCGCGTGTACTGGTTGATTTTCTTTCGCCCTTCCTCACCCTTTTTAGACAGTTCTTCCAGGTAAGGCGAGCTGACGGTCAGCAATTGAAGAATAATAGAAGCGCTGATGTAGGGCATGATGCCCAGCGCGAAGATGGAACATTTCCTCAGCGCACCACCGGCGAACAGATCGACGAGGCTGAATAATCCCCCCGCATCACCCCCGCCGGTTGGGAGCAAAGAGGGATTGATCCCTGGAATGGGAACGAATTTACCAATTTGAAGTAGAGCGAGAATGCCCAGTGTAAAGAGCACTCGCTTCCGAAGATCGGGAATACGAAATATATTGGCAACCGCTTCAATCATCGTCGTCGTTTTACCTTTTTATCAGGCTGTCGATTCCGCTCCGGTGGATGCTTCCTGGGTGGCGTGTGCCTGCTCGACCGCTTGGCCGCCGGCTTGCGTGATTTTTTCCCGCGCCGGACCACTGAATTTCGTGGCGTGAACCGTCAATTTCTTGTTCAGTTCGCCATCCCCCAAAATCTTGACCGGCCGGTCATCGTATTTAATGAGACCGGTCTCTTTCAATATTTTCGGATCGACCGTCTGGCCATCCTCGAATTTCTGAAGGGAAGCGATATTGACCACTTGGAACTCAATCCGGTTGATCGGTTTGAATCCCCGCTTGGGAACGCGGCGCTGGAGGGGCATCTGGCCACCCTCGAACCAGGGGTGTTTCTTGAATCCAGACCGTGAGGCCTGGCCTCCATGTCCCCGCCCGCTGGTTTTGCCCAGACCGGATCCCGGTCCGCGGCCGACTCGCTTTCTCGATTTTTTCCGTTTGACGTTCAATTCGCCGATGTGCATGATGATTCACTCTTTTCCTTGAATCGCCGGTCTATTCACCCAAAACGAAACGGCAATAATTCAAAGACACTTTCAGTAACCACAAGATTTCGTATAAAGAATAGATGATGAAACACTCTATCTTGCCGTTTCGTCTGCAAGGTCTGACATTTTACTGGTCCGTGAGCTCCTGAACGCGAACCATAAAGCCGATCGTATCGATCATGCCGCGAATCTGAGGGCTGTCGTTGACCACCACCGACTTTCCGCAATGCTTCAACCCCAAGGCTTTCGCCGTTTTCTGATGTCGGGGTACTTTTCCGCTTACGCTTCGCACCAACGTAATCTCAAGTTGCTTCGCCATGATTACAGAATCTCCTTGGGATCCTTGCCGCGCAGCCGGGCGACCGTTTCCAGCTCTTTCAGGGATTTCAACCCGCGAACCGTCGCTTTGACGATATTCAACGGGTTATTGCTGCCCAGCGATTTGGTCAGAATATCTTTAATCCCGGCCGATTCCAGTATCGCTCGCACGGGGCCGCCCGCAATCACGCCGGTTCCGCGTGACGCCGGTTTTAGAAGCACCTTCCCAGCGCCATCTTTGCAGAGAATTTCGTGGGGAATCGTCGATCCCACCATCGGAACCCTGAACAGGCTCTTTTTCGCGCGATCGATCGCTTTGCGAATGGCTTCCGCCACCTCACCGGCCTTTCCGTATCCGATGCCGACTTTCCCCGCTTCGTCTCCAACCACGACCAGCGCGCTGAAACTGAACCGGCGGCCACCTTTGACGACCTTATCGACACGGTTAACGTGAATGACACGTTCTTTGAATTCGGTGTCTCTTCTCTGTTTTGCGACATCCATGACTGCCATAGCAACCTATCCTTTTCACTGGCAAAACGAAACGGTATTTTTTACCGGACCGGCTTAAAACACCAAACCACCCTCACGCGCACCATCCGCCAACGCGGCAACCCGCCCGTGATAGATGAATCCGCCACGATCGAAAATCACTCGTTCGATCCCTTTTTCTTTCAACCGCTGGGCAATGAGAAGCCCGACCGCTTTGGCAGTGCGTTTTTTCCCGGCCAACTCATCGCCTTCTTTCAACGCCGGCAAATCACCCTTCAAACTCGAAGCCGAAACCAGCGTCTGGCCTTCCCGATCGTCGATCACCTGCACGTAAATATGCTTCGAACTCCGAAAGACGGCCAACCGGGGACGAGTATCCGTTCCGAATACTTTCTTCCGAATACTTCGATGCCGTCGAATTCTCGCTTCCTTCGTATTTTTCATGGCTTCTTTGCCCACCTATAAGCGATCTTCAAAAGTAATTCCGAATCCAAATTGTTTTGTTTCTTAATTTTTATAACCGTTTTGCGATCAATTTTTCTGTTCAAACCCTAAAACCCTATCCCCTAAACCCTAATCTTTTAAACGTTTTTCTTTCCGACTTTACGGCGAATATGCTCTTCCACGTATTTAACGCCTTTCCCCTTATACGGTTCGGGGGGGCGGAAAGATCGAACCTTGGCAGCCACTTCTCCAAGCACCTGTTTATCGATCCCCGAAAGGGTGATCGCAACGTTCTTCTCCACTTCGGCAGTGACCCCTTTGGGCAGTTCGTACTCGATCGGATGGGAAAATCCCAATTCGAGATTGAGTTTGTTTCCCTGAACCGCCGCGCGGTATCCAACACCGTTAATCTCCAACCGGCGCTGAAATCCCGTCGAGACGCCCAATATCATATTGGCGATCAACGCCCGGCTCGTCCCGTGAAGCGAACGGTTCGACCGTGAATCATCGGGTCGCGAAACGACGACCGTCTTCTCTTCCTGTTTGGCAACGATCGGTTCGGGAATCTCCCACTCCAATCGTCCTTTCGATCCTTTCACCGCCACGTGCCGGTCTTTGATCGTCACGTCCACTCCGGAGGGGATCGGTATGGGTTGTCGTCCTATTCGTGACATGATTTCAACTCTCGCTCATCCATTCTATTTCAAGACTCTATCAACGACGCGTCCTGCTCGATCGTCGTTCGTCGAAAATTCGGTGTTAATAGATTCGACACAGGATTTCGCCGCCGATTCCCTGCTGACGGGCATCCTTGTCGGTCATCAGTCCGCGTGACGTCGTCAGAATATTGATCCCCAAACCGCCAATTACGCGGGGAATTTTATCCTTACCGGCATATCGCCGCACGCTGCTTTTACTGACCCGTTCCAAATGAGAGATCACCGGTTCCTGATCCGGCCCGTATTTCAGATAAATTCGGATTACTTTAAAGCCGTGATCCTCGACGATCCGGTAACTGCGAACGTAGCCTTCCCGCTTCAGGATATCGACAATCGCCTGCTTCATTTTAGAAACAGGCACTTCGACTTTCTCTTTCTTCGCCTTGATGGCGTTTCGGATTCGTGTGAGTAAATCCGCGATCGGATCGGTTACGGGCATCATGCCACTCCTTTAATCGATTCTCTCTACCAACTCGATTTCGTCATTCCGGGAATGTAGCCTTGCAGGGCGAGTTCCCGAAGACAGACACGGCACAACCGAAAACGGCGGTACACGCCACGCGCCCTCCCGCATCGCTGACAGCGGGTGTATTCGCGTACTTTGAATTTCGGCTTTCTCGCCGCTTTAACGACCAGGCTTGTTTTCGCCATGAGTCTCTCCTTACCCTAATTCCTAAACGGCATCCCGAATAATTTCAACAGCGTCAACGCTTCATCATCGGTTCTCGACGTCGTCACGATCACGATATTCATCCCTTGAACCCGGGGGACGGAATCGTAACTGATCTCGGGAAAGATCAATTGTTCCTGCACCCCGAATCCATAGTTCCCGCGTCCGTCGAAAGAACGCTGAGACATTCCCCGAAAGTCTCGAATCCGGGGGATGGATACATTGATCAGCCGGTCCAGAAAATCGAACATCCGCTGTCGGCGCAGAATCACACTGCACCCCACCGGCATCCCCTCACGAAGCTTGAAATTCGAGATCGATTTCTTCGCGTGGGTTATGACCGGACGCTGACCGGCGATCAGGGTCATATTCTCTCGCAGCGCTTCCAACAGCTTCGCGTCACGATTGGCCTCGCCGATTCCCATATTCAGCACGATCTTCTCCATCCTGGGAACCTGCATGACGTTCTTGTACCCGAAATTCTTCATCATCTCAGGTACGATCCGGTCTTTGTAATCGATTTCGATCCGGGAACGGTATCCCTTGACGATCGTCGTCCCGGACGAATCCTTTTTGTTTTTATCTTTCTTCGCTTTCTTCTCGGCCATGTTCCAATCCTGCTATTTCACTCGCTTGACATTGGATGGGTGAATCGGTCCTTCGCGTTCGATAATCCCGCCCGGCTGGTTGGACTGAGGATTCGCTTTCGTATGCTTCTTCTGCAAGTTGACCCCTTGAACGACAATTCGCCCTTTTTTACGGTCGACCCGCAGGATTTTTCCCGTTTTTCCTTGATCGTCGCCGGTTATAACCTCGACGACATCACCGGTAACCAGACGTATCTTTTCCATTACAACACCTCCGGAGCCAGTGAAACGATCTTCATATATTTCTTCTCACGCAGTTCGCGGGCAACCGGTCCGAAAATTCGAGTTCCGATCGGATCGCCGGTCTCGTTGATCAGCACGGCAGCGTTGTTATCGAAACGAATCGTCGAACCGTCCGGACGCTGAATTTCCTTCTTCGTACGTACGATGACCGCCTTGACCACGGTTCCTTTTTTCACATTCGATTCGGGGATCGCTTCCTTCACGCTGGCCACCACGACGTCACCCACATGAGCGTAACGGCGGCGCGAACCGCCCAGCACCTTGAAGCACATCAGCTTCCGCGCACCCGAGTTATCCGCAACGATTAGTTTGGTATATTCCTGTATCACGATTTACCTCCGCCGCTCAAACAATGACGGCTTTACGGATCGTCTCGATGTATCGCCAGCGCTTGGTCTTGCTCAACGGACGGGTCTCGACGATCCGAACCACATCACCGACCGTACAGGCCCCGTTTTCATCATGCGCTTTCACTTTCTTGTTCCGGCGAATGACTTTTCCGTATTGGGAATGCCGCATCAGCCGTTCCAACTTCACCACAATGGTTTTATCCATCCCGGCGGACACGACGATCCCTTCGCGTACTTTGCGTTTTGTCTCTCTTTTGTCCGTCATGACTGACCCTCTGTCTGGGCGGCTAATTCTTTCTTTACCGTTATGGCCCGCGCGATATCTCTCCGGGTTCCGCGAAGCATATTCGTATTGGACAACTGATTCGAATGCAGTTGCATCCGATAATTGAAGAGGTCCTTCTTCATCTCCGCGATACGGTGATCGAGTTCTTCCACTGTCAGTGAACGAAAATCGTCCGCTTTCATGTTTGCTTATCCTCTACAGTTGTTCGTCGCGCGACGAAAAACGCACTTTGATGGGAAGTTTGTGTCCGGCCAGACGAAATGCTTCGCGCGCTATTTCCTTCGTGACGCCACCCAACTCAAAGATGACATGGCCGGGTTTCACCACCGCGACGTGTTTTTCGGGAGCACCTTTGCCCCCCCCCATCCGGGTCTCCGCCGGTTTGGCCGTCACCGGTTTATGGGGAAACAGCCGGATCCACACTTTCCCGCGTCTTTTGATATAACGGTTAATCGCGACACGGGCCGCTTCGATCTGACGCGATGTGATCCAACCGCCAGTCATCGCCTTCATCCCGAAATCGCCAAAATTTACTTTATTCCCACGGCAGGCAATCCCCCGCCGGTTTCCACGATGGACTTTACGAAACTTTTCCCTTGATGGCATTAACATTAGGACGCCACCTCCTGCTGTTCCTCACCCGTCACTTCACTGATCGGAGAGAGCTCACCTTTGTAAATCCACACTTTCACGCCGATCCTACCGTACGTCGTCTTCGCTTCGGTAAATCCATAATCGATATTCGCGCGAAGCGTGTGAAGCGGAACCCGGCCTTCCCGGTACCATTCCCGGCGGGACATCTCCGAACCGCCCAGCCGCCCGGTCACCATCATCTTTACGCCCAGCGCCCCTGCTTGCATAGAAGCCTGCATCGCACGCTTCAGCGCACGGCGGAACGAAACACGGCGTTCAAGCTGAAGCGCGACATTCTCCGCCTGCAACTGCGAATCCAACTCCGGCGATTTGATCTCACGGATGTTGATGTGTACCTGCCGATCGGTCATATTGGCAAGCATCTTCTTCAGACGCTCGACCTCGACCCCTTTGCGGCCGATGATAATCCCCGGACGCGCGGCCATAATATTGATCCGCATCCGCTGGGTAAACCGCTCGATCTCTACCTCGCTGATCCCAGCGTGAAAGAGCCGCTTCTTGATCGCCGTCCGAATCTTCAGATCTTCATGCAGCAGTTCGGCGTAATCTTTTTCGGCGAACCAGCGGGATTTCCAATTCTTATAAATCCCGACTCGGAAACCATAAGGATGAACTTTCTGTCCCACGATTATTCCTCGTTCTCTAATGTTTTAGTCTGCCGGCAGTCCCAATTCGATCGTCACGTGACACATTCGTTTGCGAATCCTCAACGCCCGTCCCATCGGAGCCGGGCGAAAGCGTTTCAGCATCCGCGCTCCATCCACGAAAACTTTCTTCACGATCAATTCTTCGGGATCGAAATCCGTCGTCTCTTCCACGTTCGCAGCGGCGGAACGAAGCAGTTTCAACACAATCGCCGCCGCTTTCCGCTTGGGGAGAAACGTCAAGGTGCTCACCGCATCCTCGAAGGATTTCCCACGGATCGTATCGGCAGCCAGTCTCAACTTCCGTGCCGACATTCGGCAATAACGTAATTTGGCGTGCATAGCCATGATTCAATCGACTCCTACTTCAAACGCATTACCCGCGCCGTCTTTCCACCGTGCGTCTTAAACGTCCGGGTGGGTGAAAATTCGCCGAGCTTGTGCCCGACCATATTTTCAGTCAGAAACACCGGGATGAATTTTTTCCCATTGTGAACGGCAACCGTATGTCCGACCATTTCCGGAAGAATGGTGCACGACCTGGACCACGTGCGAACTACTCTCTTTTCACCCGTATCATTCATCGCCTCGATTCGCTTTAGGAGGCGCTCGTCGTAATAAGGTCCCTTTTTAACCGACCGTCCCATGATGGTTCTACCTGCCTTCTCGTTATCGTTTCTTTCTTCGGCGATCTTCCAGAATCATTTTGCGGGTACGCTTGTTGCGCCGTGTCTTATACCCTTTCGTGGGAACGCCCCAGGGACTGCAGGGATGGCGTCCGCCGGATGAACGGCCCTCCCCGCCTCCAAGCGGGTGATCCACGGGATTCATGACCACACCCCGCACGTGAGGCCGGCGACCACTCCACCGTTTACGCCCTGCCTTACCGATCACGACATTCTCGTGATCCGTATTGGACGTCTGACCGATGGTCGCGCGGCAGTTCAGGTGTATCAGGCGAATTTCCGAAGACGGCATCTTGATCCGGGCGTAATCGCCTTCACGCCCCATCAGCTGCGCCGACGTTCCCGCTGCTCGCGCGATACACGCCCCCTTGCCGATCTTCATCTCGATGGCGTGAATGACGGTCCCGTCAAGAATATCGCTCAATGGCAGACAGTTGCCGGATTGATGCGGCGCGCCTGCACCGGACATCACTTCATCTCCCACCGATAAGCCGTCCGGAGCGATGATATAACGCTTCTCTCCATCCGCGTAATTCAAAAGTGCGATACGGGCCGAACGGTTCGGATCGTATTCGATCGTCGCCACTTTGGCGGGAATACCGTCTTTTTGGCGCTTAAAATCGATCACCCGGTAACGCCGCTTATGTCCGCCGCCACGATGACGCACGGTAATGCGGCCATTATTGTTCCGTCCTGCTTTCCGCTTGAGCGGTTCCAGGAGGCTTTTCTCCGGCGTGACGCTTGTGATCTCCTCAAACGTCGAAACCGTCTGAAATCGCCGGGTCGGTGTTGTCGGATTATATTTTTTTATTGCCACAATCCTAATCTCCAGATACCAAAACGAAACGGCAAAAAGTCGAAAACACTTTCAGTGACTGCAAGATAGAGCATATAGATTCGCTTATGATTACCTCTATCTTGCCGTTTCGTCTGCAAGGTCTGATTTTTTACCGGACCGTCAGATCTTATGCGAACTCGATTGAATCACCCTTGGCCACTTTGACCATGGCTTTCTTATATCGGCGGGTTTTTCCTGTGATCCCGCGATAACGGTCGAGTTTGCGTTTGGGGTGAACGTTGATCGTTCGAATTTCTTCGACCTTCACGTTAAACGCTACCTCGATCGCTTCTTTGATCTGTAATTTATTCGCGTCGAACCGCACCTTGAACGTATAGGTGTTATCTCTTTCGGCTTGATTGGTCGTCCGTTCCGTAAACAACGCTTCACGGATAATATCGTATTTATTCAGCATGACGATCGCCTCCCTGCTTCGCGTAGCGCGCCTGGAATAATTCGGCGGCCGCCTTGGATAAAAACAGATGATCGGACGTAAAAATGTCCCAGGGAGAACATATATCGATCGCAAGAACGGACGCACCGGTCAGATTCCGAACCGACAGCAGCACGTTGTCGCCCGGTTTGACATCCACGAACAACGCCTGACCCTCCACACCGAATGCCTCGATCAGCGCAACGGCCCGTTTGGTCTTCACTTCCGAAAAGTCCAGATCGTTCAGGATAAAACATTGGTTCTGCCCGGCCTTCATCGAAAGACACTGGCGAAACGCTTCCCGCTTCATCTTTTTCGGAATGGCCTGCCGAAACGAGCGCGGTTGCGGGCCGAACTGTGCGTTCCCGCCCCGGTAGTGGCACGCGCGGGCGAATCCCTGCCGGGCGCGTCCCGTCCCTTTTTGGCGGAACGGTTTACTCCGGGTTCCGGCCACTTCGCTTCGGGTTTTGGCCGAAGCCGTTCCCTGCCGTTTGTTGGCCGCGTAACTCAGAAGAATCTGATGCAGGAACGCGTCATTGACATCCACGCCGAAGACGCTCTCATCCAGTTCAATCGATCCGGTTACCTGTTTCTGATGGTCGTATATATCCGCTGAAATCATGATACTCTTTCACTATCACGCTTTGGATTTTTTCTTCACGTTCTTCGTCGTCGCTTTTACGTAGACCATGCCACCGTTCGGGCCTGGGATTCCGCCCCGCACGTAGAGAACGTTATTCTCCGCATCCACTTTCACCACTTCGATGTTCTGAGTAGTGACGTTGATGTTCCCCATGTGGCCGGGAAGGGTCTTCCCCTTGAAGATACGTCCCTGATTCGTGCCCGCCGCGATCGCTCCGATCGCCCGGTGATGCATCGAACCATGCGTTTTCTTCCCGCCGTGCCAGCCGTAGCGTTTCATCCCACCCTGGAATCCCCGTCCCTTGGAGACGCCGGTGACATCCACACGGTCGCCTTCCTCGAAACTGGAGCAGTCCAAAGCCTTGCCCACTTCGTACTCGCTGGTGGAATCCACACGGATTTCTCTCAAAACCCGTTGCGGTTCGACTCCGGCTTTCTCGAAATGGCCCAACCGGGCCTTCGTCTGTGACTTTTCCTTCACAGGAAGAAATCCGATCTGAATCGCTTCGTAGCCGTCAGTTTCTTTATTCTTAATCTGGACGACAGGACACGGACCGGCTTCGATCGCCGTCAGAGGAATTCGCAAACCTTCCTCGCTGAACATCTGCGTCATCCGCAATTTACGTCCTAGAATTTCTTTCACCATTTGCTTATACCTAAAGTGCCGTTTAAAGTTTAATCTCGACATGCACACCGGCCGGCAGTTCCAACTGCGTTAGGGCGTCCATCGTTTTCGGACTCCAATCGACGATATCCACCAACCGCTTGTGCGAACGAATCTCAAACTGTTCGCGGGATTTCTTATCGACGTGCGGTGAACGAAGCACCGTATATTTCGAAATCCGGGTGGGTAGAGGAATCGGGCCGATAATCTTTGCGCCGGTTCGTTTCGCCGTATCCACGATCTCGCTCGTCGATTGGTCGAGCAACCGGTAGTCGTACGCTTTGAGCCGAATGCGAATTTTATTGAGGTTTTCTGTTGCCATGATACTCGAAACGCACTTCGTGTGCTTTCCCCTCGTTTAATGGATTGACTATTCGACGATCTTGTCGATGACGCCGGCGCCGACGGTGCGGCCGCCTTCACGAA
>CAZSIZ010000052.1:13512-26113 GCA_964606645.1 uncultured bacterium | reverse complement strand
TAGTTTAAATGAGTAATCCTTGATTCCATCATGGACGGAAAGGAGGCTGAAGAAAGTAAAACTTAAGATGTTATTGCCCACTTTTATAAAAGAGAGGAGAAAAAGGAAAATGAGACAATTGTTGTTAATTACACTGCTTCTGACGATCGTTGTTTTGCCCGCACTGAGTCAGGAAGTGGCGGAGATTCGGACTTATGAAGTCAACAGGGTCAGCGGTACTCCCCCTGTAATCGACGGTGAATACAGCGAGGATGAATGGGCCGGTTCGGAGTGGACCGGAGATTTTTACGGGACAAGACATAGTTTCAACGATGCTTCATTATGGGGTCAAGTTCTTGATATCGAGTATCAATGGCGCGCCCTGTGGGATGACGATCATCTCTATTTGCTGATTACGACCCCCATGTTGTATATCAACATGAATGGCTGGATCTGGGCCGATGGTACTCCCGATGGCGATCTTACCAATCCACTGGATGCGGACGACACGGGATATGCCGGCTGGGCAAATGGACAATGTATTAATATTGAATTTTTTATCACTCCCGGCTGGGAAGAACTTTTTAATTGGGGCTATGAGAATGCGGTAGGCCAAGATCCTCCCAACTATCATTTCGGCTATTTTCCTCTTCTCGCCGATGTCGATGGGGACGTGGAATACAATCCCAGTAATTTTGGAGTCCGTGGTGCGGAAGGACCGCCGTTTTTCTTCACGGGTTGTGACCTGGGAGATGATTGGGCGCCAATTACCGATCCGGTCGCGGCTGCAGAAGCAGGGGTTTTACCATTCCAATTGGCCGCGCTTCCTCATTTGATCGAGGGTGCCGAGCAAGGAGGGGCAGAAGTGGTAGGGATTCCCGCCCTGGAATTGGCAATTCCCTATACGGTCTTCAGTGCCCCCGGCATCTCGGGTATTGAATCGATCGAAGATGTATTGAATTCGGATGAAACGCTTGAAACTTTGTATCTGGAGCCTGATGCAGATGGGAAATACGTACAAATCGACGATGAATGGTTGATGAACTGGACCTGCTATGTGGATGGAGGCCGTTTGGATACACAGGGTCTCGGTTTGGCAAACTGGAATGACATGGGAGATGGCGGTTTTCATAACGCGCCCCGTGGAATCATGGTTTTCAAACAAGGAACGGCTGTTAAGGAGTGGATGCTCCAATAACTAAACACTAAGAATTTATTAATAGTAGTTTTTAGGGATGAGTTGTTCGCTTCGGCGATTCTGACTCATCCTTTTTTTTACGATTCGGAGGTGGATGATAGAAGGCGTTTTTGGAGCGTAAACGCTTTTTGCGGATTGATCTCGATGAGTTGGCGACTGTCCGAATCGCTAAAACCGGCTTTCTTGAGCGCGGGAAGAAACTCTGTGAACACGGTGTCGTAATCCCGGTAATTCCCGCCGTTGGGTTCTCCCGGTGTATACCATCCAGCGTCGTGCGAGATCATGACTTGGTTCAGAAATCCGCCATCCTTCAGCGTCTTCAGCATATCAAGGCAATCGGAAACGTTCTTCGGCGCGACCTTATCGATTGAAATCCAAGCGCCTTTTCTCGCCACGCGGGCGCGGTCTTCGTGGTTTCCGTTTTGGGCGTGAACCCATATCCAGGCGCTGGGATGGATGCCTTCCTTCTTCAAAATATCGAGTTGTTCGAGGGCGGCGGTGACGCCTCCCGTATGCGAGGCGACGGTCAAACCAGTCTCTCGGTGAGTACGGGCCGCCGAGGTGATTAATTTTATTTCAATGGCTTTCAACGATCCCGAACCGACACCGATCTTGATGAAGCCGGGAATGATTCCCGTTCCTGCGATGCCGTTTTTCCATTCACCGATCCAGCGTTCGGCTAACTGAGCGACCGTTTCCTTATAGGCGTGAGGGGGGACGAATTTTTCATTGGCGGCGGCGTAGTAGCCTGTGTTGGTGAGCAGATTCATTCCAGTGGCTTCGGCCAATCGTTTGAGCAAGGCTGGATCGCGCCCGATGTAAGCGGGGGTGCATTCGATCAGCGTTCGGCAGCCGAGTTGTTTGATTTTATCCAGGTGGGGCAGAATAACTTTAAACGCTTCGTCTTCATCGTAACGATGTTTGCCGGTTTTCTCCGCGCCGATGAAATCGACGAGCACGTGTTCGTGCGGCAGCGTGACGCCCATCGCCTTGGGATCGATGGGGCCGAGGACGGTCATGATTTTCCCGTCGTGAGGATGACTGGCGCATCGGGCATAAGTTCCAGAAAGGCCAACGATTGCGTATGCGCCTGTATTTTGGATAAACGTCCGTCGTTTCATGGTTGATACCTCTTACATCTGATTGGTTGCCATTGAACTTATTGTATGGTAAAAGTCCAAACTTATTTCATGAAAATTCGTCTAAAACTTCATAGTACATCTCACCGAATTTCTTGCACGCCCGTTGGATTTCGCTGAAATACCATTCGTAGCGTTTCAATAATTCGTCTTCGGACACGGACGTGGTATCCCAGAACGTGGAACGGGCGATCTCGGCCATGAGGCGTTCAAGAGCCGATTGCAGTACGTGATAGAGGCGGTATCCCTCTTCGATTCGATGACGCGCATTCTCACATTCTGTAAATGCCCCGCTTGCTTGGGATTGAACTACAGAAAGCGCCTTGGCCGCGATCTCACCGCACGTTTCGATATGAGTGACGATCTCAGACAGACTTTTTTTGATAGCGGCGGGATGGCGGCGGGGTGGGGAAAGCGTTTTCCAGGCGGATACATCGATGGGATTGAGGCAATGGTGTGACAACGCTTCAGCCAGCGGAACGATTTCCGTTCCGGTAATCTTCGCGCCCCCTTCACTGGCGTCGATGCAACGGACGTTCGAGGCGCGAATCAAGTTTTCCAGCAGCCGCAGCGCTTCGAGAAACGTCGTTGTTGTGGGATAACGGTTTCCGTCGATTCCTTCCACCTCGATTGCCTGGACCTCATCGCTGGCTTCGCCACGTGTGTAGGTCAACCGATGATCCTCCGCCGAGAAGCGCGTCTCCGAGGCCAGGGCCGTATGCTTCGAGTGGGACCGCCCGGAATCCGCCGAAAAGCAGAGGTCGAGTCCTACAAATATAATTGGGTCGCAGCCCATCGCCACCGCCATGTTGAATGCGGCTACTGCCGAGTTGGTGCTGAGCGGCAGCCGGTCGTCCGCTTCCAGTACGAGTCCGGCGATGTGGCTGTGCAGGGCGTTGTTGCGGTTGGGCATGAGGAGGTGCTGGCCGGGAAACCGTTTGGGGATCGCGGGATCGGTTTGCGGATCGAAAACCAGGGTCGTACGGTCGAGGTTTTCCAGGCCCTCGAAATGCGCCCGGTTCAGATCGGTCGGATCTTTGGTGACGGTGAAATGGGGAGACATACCGTGCTGAAGCAGGACGCGCAGGCTGGTGTCCACAGCGAAAATCCAGGCGCGGTCCCTGGCCTCTGTCAGCGTGCCGAGGTTGCGGTCGAGCGAGGGTCCGGCGGCGACGACGATCCCCGGTTGTCCGGACGCAATTCCCCGGACAGCGCGTGGGAAGAGGCTGTTCGCCATCGCGGGGATGTTGCGGATCAGGCATTCCTGGCAGCGATCGCCCATGACGGCCATGTGCTGAAGCATCCCATCACGAGTGGCGGCGATTTTGCGGATTTCGTTCTGCAAGGTCGATAGAAATTCCTTGGGATAGATGTCGGCGAAGGGAAGCGGCAGTGTGATCAGATCGCCGCCGATTAACGCTTCCATCACGGCAAGCAGCGATTGGTAGATTCGTTCGCCGTTCGTTCCGAGAATGATATCGATCTTTACATCGGGGGGGATGGCACGAAGATCGGCGGTGTCAAGCGATTGAAGGAAAAGTTCCGGTTCAGGCTCAACGACAATTGTCGCGCGGACGCTGCGCCCGTGTTGTTTCAACCATTCGATGGCGTGATAGCCCAATCCCCAGCCGAGAATGAGCGCCACGGTGTCTTTCGGGGGTGGTTGCGAGGCGGCCCAGCGCTGGGCTTCGCTCAGAGGATCGTATTTGCTGTGCAGGAAGCGCTTCCGTTCATCGACCGTCACGGCGACGGTCGTCGTTCCCCGTTCTCCCATCACCCGTTCGGAGTGAAGCGGACCGGGTTCGATTCCGCCGCTTTGAATCATCGCCCAGGCGGACGGAAACCGCCGGGCGAGAATCTCCCTATTGTGACGTTCGAGCGAATCGGCCATGCCCTATCCTACAGAAAAATCCTCGATGGCTCAAAGTCCAGACCGCTCTCCGTTTAAAAGATTCACACTGACGGGTACGGCTTGGGAATTGGTTGGATTGAAGGGAGCGAAGCAAAGTATTAACGAAAACTATAAAACCTGGAACGAGTCAACGGCGAATGAACCGCGCGTTGGCCCAGTCCGCATGGTCGGAATTCTCCCCGTCTTCCGCATCGTCGACACGCAAGGTGAGTTCGGCGATCCATTCCACGTTGATAAAAATCCGTTTGGGAGGCATGTCCGCCCGGATGACGCTGCTTTCAAAGAGAACGGTTCCGTCTCCGATCAGGGTGAATCGAACCGAGGCGGGGGCGTGATCCGGCACTTCGTCGTTGATCCCGATATCGGCGGTGAAATGAGTGTATCCTGGGGGGACGGGCACTTTTATCTCCGATTTGGCGTGAACGCCCAGCCCTTTTTCGTAATATTTTTCATCGATGATGATGCTATTTCCTTGAATGGTTCGGTCGCGTTGAGGATCGTCCCACGTTTTGACGACGGTCTCCAGTTCGGGGATGTCGCTGAGATAGAGCGGTCTTGTCGGGAACGTTTTCCAGAAAACAAACGCCATCACGATAGCCAATGCGATCAAGAATCCATTCAGAACGGGAAGCATATTTTTCATCGTATTTATCATTCGTTTTCTGTTACACTTGAAGCCATAATGAAAGAATATGACGGAAACGTCAAGATGACGCTTCGTTAATTCGTTACCGGTTCGACTGGTTTACTTTCGGTTAAATTGCGGTAGTCGATGGCGATTTTCAATCCGGCGAAGCGACCCCACATTTTGAGTAATTCGCCGGTGTCGGGATCGAAATAGAGTTTCGCCACGGCCAGTCGACGTTCTTCGTATTTCGGTTGATATCCCGACGTTTCCAGTCTGAAATGGTAGAGGTAGAGCTGCGAGCCGTCCTCCTGGTCCTGGATATCGAAGGGGAGGCCAAGAACGTTGACGATGGTATCCCGCTTGGGCAATTCGAGTTGGGTTTTCGGGAGCGAGGCGGAATCTGCCCGTACCTGCCGTTTTTTCTTATCGACTTTGGCCGTTCCGAGGGAGCGCAGGGAGATTTTCAGAAATTCCGGCGGGGTCATCGCCAAAAAGATCGGCGAGAGGGTAAACGATCGCAAGCGTTTTTTTTCGTTGAACACCATCTCGAAGACAACGCTCACGTGGGGAATGGAAACGTTTCCATCGGGATCGATCTTATAAAAAATGTAGTTCCATCGCTCTCCGTTGGGCAGGGGGTGTTTACGGCTCGGTTGGAATTTGGAGAGATGAATAAAATCTTTGGCGAACAGCATCGGTTTTAGAAAGTGGAGCGTGAAACGGTCTGTCACTTCCACTCGGAAAAATTCGTCGAACTTGACCAGCTGATGCTTGAATTTGAGCAGGCGGAGGTATACGCATCCCGATAAGACCAGCATCAGGATCAACGTCACGGCGATGAGCGAAAACGGAACCGGCCTGCGTTTGGATTGTCGCCAGCGATCGGGTAATCCATTCATGTGCAACCTTCCTAGAACCGTATTGTGTTGTTCTACGTTCTGACCGTCAATCCCGTAACGAACAAGGAAGACCTATCGTGGTTGAGCGATGGGCTACCGTTGAAAGCGGCTTTAAGGCATGATGGATGGCATTGGATTTTCGAGAGAGCGCTGCAGAGAGAGGCGAGTGAAAGGAGCGCGTACCATGGAACCATCGAGACATCCGGGATATATCGTCCGTCACATCGATGAGGTGGAGCCGATTCCCTGCCCGTGCGGTTCGTCGACGCGGATCATTACGAGCGCCGACACGCCGGTTGCCGGTTTTCACGTCACGCATATCCAGGATTCTAGGAAGCACTATCACAAGAACACGACTGAAATCTATCACATTCTCGAAGGCAGCGGCTATCTGGAGATCGGCGTGGATACGGTGGAACTCCGTCCCGGCCTGACGGTCTTGATCCACAAGGGAACCCCCCATCGCGGCTACGGGGATTTCAAGACCATCGTCGTCCCCATCCCCGCCTTCGATCCGGCGGATGAGTTCTTCCCAGAAGAGTGAATTTTTCTTCGATCTTATGATCCGTCCGTCTCATTTTCTTCATTCTGTATTCTCCGCGATTGCCTGCCTCTTTTTTTCTTTCCGTACAATGTGAAAAACTATTTCTCTTGTGATACGTTATATAAAGGACATCATCGGAAATATCGAGAATCGCTCTATCCATCCATAACGGCTGTTTCCAGGGAGGTCAATCATGCGTTTACTACCGATCGCGGGAATCTGTCTCTTTCTTTCATTGCCTGCGGGTGCTTTGGAGTACTCGATCGGCGAGGCCGAAGAAGCGTTACGTAACCTTCAATTCGAGAAGGTCTTGAACGACTTGAAACCGGGGGAATTTGACCGAGCGGACGATAAACAATACGCGCTGTTTCTGCTTGGAACGGCGGCCTTCCATCAAGAGGATTACACCCAGGCACTCGCCTGTTTCGGAAACCTCACTTCCGAATACCCAGGCTCACGCTGGTTTGTGAAAGCGACGTATAAAAAGGCCGAGTGCCTGATGAATCTGAAGCGGTACGATGAAGCCGAAATCATCTACGCCAAAGGAATCGAAGGATTGATTTCGGACGAGCGGCGGTCGGAGATCGCAGGGATCTACGTCCAGCACGCCGACCGGTTCTTCGCGCCCGATAAGAAAGGCGAACAACCGAACTACGAACGGGCGCTGAAACTCTACGAATTCGCCCGCGATATTCTTCCCAAAGGCCAGGTGTGGGAACGTGTCTGTTATCAGATCGCCATGACGCGGTTCAAACAGGAACAATGGGACGAGGCGCAAAAACAATTCAACCAGCTGGCTGTGTATTACGAATCCGCCTCGAAACCGACTGACGCGGCCATAGAAGAGAGTACCCGCACCGTTCCCAACCCGTATCCGAAAGGCGGCTATCTGGATTGCGCGATGCTTCACCGGGGCGAAGCCTTTTTCCGGCTGGGCAACAAAGTCGAAGCGCGGCGTATCTGGAAAAAACTGAGAGCGCCCGGCCGCAAGGCTTCAGGAGATTCATCCATCATCGCCGACGCGGCTTTCCGAATCGCGAAAACGTATAAGATGCCCAATCCTTCTAACGACAGAAATCTCGCGCTGGGTGTGCGGTATCTCGAAGCCTATATCGCCCGGTTTCCCGATCACGAGAACGTCCCTTTGGCGGCATTAAATATCTCCAAGGGCTATTTCCAACGGCGACAATACGGCAAAGCGCTGGATGCGTTTCAATCCGTACTGGATCGATACGAAAAACGGTGTGATCCCCGACAGCGCGCTTCAGCGGAATTTTATATCGCCCGGTCTCTGCTCGAATTGGATCGTTTCGACGAGGCCATCAAGGCTTACGAAGATTTTCTCACCCATCATCCGATGGACGAGAACTGGCGGGAAGCCCAGCAGTCGATCGTTCTGTCACGCTACCGAAAAGTGGACAGTCTGCAAAAACAGGCGGATAAGGAACTGGCGCGATGGAAGCGGAATTTACGGCTTGACGATAAAGAACCGGACAAGGAAAGCATTCCAGGCGAGTTGCTCGCTCGATACGCCGGGGTGCGCGAAAGTTGGGAGACCTTCCAGGATACCTATCCACTGGATTCGCAAATATCACCTATCCAGCTGTTGCTTGGAAAAAACGAACGGAAACTGCGGCGCTTCGAGGACGCTATCGGGATATGGAAAGACCTCGCGTCCCGTTTTCCCAAGAGCAATCCGGCTTCCGAAGCGCTTTATCGGATCGCGGAAACAACCGAGCAGGATTTAGACGACTACGATAAAGCCATCGATCTGTACGGCGAGGTGACGTTCGGGGCGTACGAAGGACTGGCCAAGGAGCGAATCCAATCGCTGAAAGAAATCTTCCTGGCATTGAACACGAAACGCGCGTTCCGCACGGATGAAAAACCGACCGTACACGTCAACAGCCGAAACATCGAACACCTTACATGCAAACTCTATCCCCTCGATCTCAAGACCTATTTCCAATCCAAACACACCATTCTCAATATTGAAAACCTGGATATCAACCTGATTGCGCCGGAGACGATCTGGCACGTGACTCAGGACGAATACCGGCCTTACGAAGTATCCGAGCGGGATATTTCCGTGCCGGTGAAGAAAGCCGGGGCGTGGGTGGTGAAAGTCGAAAGCGAAGAATTGGAAGCCCTGACGCTGCTGATGGTTTCCGATCTGGCGGTAGCGATCAAAGGTGGGAAAAACGAAATCTTCGTCTATGCGGAAGATCAGCGACACGAAAAGGCGCTGCAAGATACGGATGTTTTCGTCAGCGACGGCCAGTCCATCATCGCGCAGGGAAAAACCAATCGCGACGGTGTTTTCCACACCCGCGATCTCAAGGCGCAGAATAGCAGACAACTCTCCGTTTTTGCCTCGTATCAGGGTAACTGGGCGGGCGATTTCCTGAATATCCGGAAACTGAACAGCGCAACCTCGCTGCAGCCCCGCGTTTTTGTCTATACCGACCAGCCAGTCTATCGGCCGGGCAATACGATCAATTTCCGGGCGATGATCCGCGAGATCGAGGACGGGCGCTACACTGTTCCCGGTTTCGAGTATGAGGTGACGGCGCTGGATACGCGCGGTGCGGTCATTTATCGGACAAAAAGCGCGCTCTCCGAATTCGGGACCTTGAACGGCCAATTCACTCTCGCCGAGTCATCACCCTACGGCCAATACCGGATCGTGATTTCGAGAAAGGATGGCCCGTCTGGCAGCTGGGTATTCGCCGTTCAGGAATTCACTCTGCCCTCGGCGCGCGTCGAGGTTGAAACCGAACAGGCGACTTATTTCTATGGTGACGAAATCACGGGGACAATCGCCGTGAACGACTTTTCCGGCAATCCGCTGAAAGGCGAGCGGATCAAGTATTCGATCGAGGGCCATTCCGAAATCCTCGACGGTGTGACGAATGATGAAGGCAAAATCGAATTCCGTTTCGAGACATGGGATATGCCGGAAGTGGGTGCGTTCCAGGTCGTGGGGATACTTCCCGGACGGCAGTTGCAAGGCGCCAAGGCGGTCATGCTGGTCAACACCGGTTTTACGATTGCCCTGGACACCACACGAACGACGTACCTGACCGGCGAACCGTTTCACGTGAACGTCACCGCGCGCAGCCGGGACGAGAAAGCGAAACGGCTGGAGAAATCGCTGACAATCATTCTGCAAAAACGCAACGATGAGGGGATTTATACAAACGTTGAAGAAAAGACGGTCACCACATCGGACGATGAACTTAAAACCACATCGGTTTCGTTTACTGCCAAGTCGGGCGGACGTTACCAGGTCGTTGCGGAAGGAACCGACCGACGCGGAACCCAGGTTACGTCGCGGCGGCGAATCGACATATCCGGCGAGGACGATACGAACAAACTGCTGATCCTGAGCGACCGCTCGCGTTATCAGCAGGGCGAAACCGCGACGTTCACCGTTGTCTCCCGGATGCCGGACAATCTCTGCTTGATGACCGGCGAACGGGAAGGCGTCGTCGAATACCGCATCGAGAAATTGAAGCAAGGCAAGAACACGGTCTCCTGGACGCTCGACGACCGCTATAGCCCCACCGCCACCGTTTCGCTGACCGTCATGCACGACAACCAGTTCCACCATCGCGAAACGCATTTCCAGGTTCATCGCGGCTTGGATTTGGCCATTACGCCCAATCGGGAAACCTATTTGCCTGGCGATGAAACCGAACTGCTTGTCGAAGCGAAGGATCATACCGGCAAACCCGTGGTGGCGGAACTGTCGCTGGGGCTGATCGATGCGGCGCTGCTGTCGATCTTCCCCGACCGGGCAGGCGATCCCGCCCGGTTCTTCGATCAGGCGGCGCGGGGCCGTTTCATCGCCACCAATTCATCTGCCGACTTTGCCTACAACGGGACGACGCGGGCCATCAGTAAAGACTACCTACAGGAACTCGCGGAAGAGCAAGAGATGCTCCTTGGTGACATCAAGACTGGCGAGGGCCTTCGGGCCGGAAGGGAATTACGCAGCCGGGCCGAAAAATCCCGTAAAGCGTTGAAAGATGCAGAAAGCCTGTCCAGGCGGCGCGTCGCTTCAGCAAGAGCGCCGGCGGCTCCCCAAGAAGAAACTTTAGCGGAGCATTTTTATTCCGACAAACTTGATTTGGCAGACCGGCGGGCTGGGCAAACCCTTGGTTATGGCGGTATGGCGGGTAACGCAAACGGAGAACTGGGATTGGTCGCGGCTGACGCCGACGGGGCTGGTATTATGGATGACTACGCGGCCCTTGGAAAGCAACTGGAACCAGTGGCGTTAAAGTCCATCAATGGATCAGCCACTCACGCGGGGATCCCTCTTGCAGAATTGTCACAGAGAGGAACGATTGCAGCTGGGGCTGAAGTGGCAGCTGGCGGTTTATATGCTGGTTATAGAGGTTTCGGCACCATTTCCGCCCGTTTCTCCAATTTTGTCCCGGGCGGTGGCGCCTCTGTCGTTACCCGGACGTATTTTCCTGAAACCGCTTATTTCAACGCGGCGGTGATTACCGACGATAAGGGGCTGGCGTCGATCAAAGTCAAACTGCCGGATTCGCTCACGACCTGGGAAGCGCAGGCGAAGGCCATCACGAAAGATACGCTGGTCAATCATGCCAAGAAACGCATCATCGTCGATAAGCCTTTCCGCGTGGAGATCGAAGCGCCAGCGTTTCTGACAGAAGGGGATGAATCGTCCGGATTAGCCGTGGTTCGCAATAACACGGATAATGAGACTTCGGCAAAAACGACGTTTGTCCAAACCGTAAACGGCCGCAAGAAGCAAACGGAATGGACCGCCGAACTAAAAACCGGAGAGACCTTCAAACAGACCTTCCCGCTCTCGACGGGAACGCCCGGCTCGTCCAGCCTGACACTGAAAAGCGAAGCGGACGGTGCGGGAGACGCAGCGCTAAAAACGCTGAACGTCGTGCCCTGGGGGATTCCGATACGCGCCGGGAAATCGGCTGTCACCGATCAAAGCATCGTTGAAACGATTGCCCTGCCGTCTCAAACCGATTATTCGCGGGTGAAAATGTGGCTGACGCTGAGCGGGGGGAGCGATTTGTCGCTGATCGAACCGGCGTGGCGTTCTTCAATCGGGGGTGGTTCCAGCCGGGGTGTTATCGAACGCGGACTGGCCGCCGTGGCCGCTCTTGATTGTGCCGAGCGCTTGAAGAAAACGAACCGGGTTCCGGTGGCGGCTCTGCGCGAGCAGATCGAATCGGCGGTGCGACACACCGTTGTGTCGCAATTGGATAACGGCCTCTGGTGCTGGGGCGGAAACCAAAATAACGATGCGGATATCCTGACGACCGGGCGAGCGCTCGAACTGCTTCATCACGCCAAGGATCGCGGTTTTACGGTTCCCGGCCAGGTGTTGGAGAAGGCTGGAGCACGGTTGGCCGAGCTCTACCGTCAGTCTTCCGAGGATAACGAGAAAACCCGTATTCTCTATGCGTGGTCGTGGATCGCTTCCGTCGATTTTACCTACGTCAACCGGATTCACCGCAACCTCACTCAGCTGGATAATTACAACGCCTCGCTGCTCGGACAGATTTGGTTCAACATGGACCGCACCGAGAAAGCCGGGGAAGTGATGGATCATTTACTTCAATCATCGCTGCTTCAAGGGAAGCGTACGCGAAAATCCAGAACGCTTTCCCTGGTCCGGGTCAGCGCGGATGAAAGTCTGGCGGCGGCGGCGCGGTTGTATTTCCTGTTGCCCGCCAAGGTGCGGACGGAAAAGCAGACCCAGCGTTTCCTGGATGCGCTTGCCGTCGATCCCATCCAGCCTCGAATGATCGTGGCGCTGCCGTTCGGGCTTCGCATCCAGGCGCTCGCCGCTTACCTTCAGTCGGCGGCGGAAGAAGCGAACGCTTATACACTGTCCGTCAAAATCAACGGTCAGCCGATTCTCAACCGCCGTTCCAGCGCGTCACCGATGCCTTATGAACGGATCAACATCGATCCCGACACCGTGATAACAGGGGACAACCGGGTGGAGATATCGTATCGTGGCAAGGGGCGTTACCGCTACAGCATCGTGCTGGAAGGATGGACCAAGCAGGACGTTCAACCCCAGGACTGGATCGAACCGCAGGACCGGCTGCTCCAACACGTCGGCCGCTCATACACCCACGGCCCACTAACCTATAAGAATCAGGATATCCCGCGCGGTTACAACGTCGTCGAAGGATCGTATCAATCCGTGTCCAACACATTGAAAGAGGTTGAGCCGGGGGACCGGATCAATGTCCGGCTGCGGGTCAACAGCGGGCAGAATCCTATCGGATATC
>CAZSIZ010000052.1:549-13502 GCA_964606645.1 uncultured bacterium | reverse complement strand
CTAAAACCACTAATGTCTTTTTGATAAAAGAAGCGGATATCTCATTGCCGAGGACCGCATTCCCGCCGGATTTCTATTGCTTGAAAACTCAATCACAGGTCCAGTGGATCATTACGTGCTGAAAGAAAACACTCTGACATTCTATCTTCGGGGACCACGGCAAAGTTACACCGTTCGTTATCAACTGATGGCGCGTTTTCCCGGAACCTACCGCGTACCCCCGACGGTCGTGACGATCGCAGAAACTCCCGAACGGATTTATGCGACAAAATCGAATGCCATTACGATCCTCCCGGAAGGCGATAAACCACAAACCGAATACAAGCCAACACCGGATGAACTGTATCACTTGGGAATTCGCCATTTCCAGAACGGGGATTCCGAGCAAGCCAGGAATTATCTGACGGAGTTGTTCAACACGGTCTCCCTGCGTCCAAAGTATTATCTGGAAACCGCCAAAACGCTCTTCAACATTCATCTGCAAGGAGACAACTCGGAGGAACTGGTTCGCTATTTCGAGATTATCAAGGAACGCGACCGGGAATTGGAAATCGAATTCGAGCAGATCAGAAAACTGGCGCAGGCCTACCGCAGCATCGGCGAACACGAACGGGCGGTCTACGTCTACCGCTCGTTGTTCGATGGTCTGTTCCTGCAAGAGGGGGCGGTCAGCGGGACGCTTCAGGAAGTGCGGCGGCATCGTGAATCGCTGGATTACATGAAACAACTGATCCTGGAATATCCCGATATCCCCTCCGTTCAGAATGCGGTCTACACCACCGGTTCCATGATCTATCAGAACGTAAACGGCTGGGCGCGTCAGCCGGAATTCATCGAAGCGGGCAACGACAAGATGGCGCTGCTGGCCGAAGCCGTGGGGATGATCGAATCGTTCCTGGCGCTCTACCCCAACCATCCCCTGGCGGATGAGGCGGGCTATACCCTCATCAACCTCTGGCTGGATCAGAAGAATTATCCCACCGTCTCTCGATTGACTCAGCGCTTCTCCGGGCGTTACCCGAAGAGTACGTATCTGGACAGTTACGATTACCTGAACGCCTACTCGCTTTTCCAACTGGAGCGGTACGATGAAGCGCTGACGGTCGCGGGGAAGGTGTCGGACGAGGAATACCCCGCGCCGGGAGGCGGGCGGAAAAAGAGCGAAGAAGCCACCAGCGCTATTCTGATGTCCGGAAAGATTCTCCACGCCGCCGGGAAGATGGACGACGCGCTGAAAAAATACGAAGAGGTGAAACAGTCCTTCGGCGACGCCGTTAAGTCCATCGAATTCCTCACTGAAAAGGGGTTGACCGTCGAAGAGGTCTCTATTTTCAAAGAGGGTGAATCGGCATCGATCGTGCTTCGGCACAAGAACCTGGATCGGGCCGAACTGCGCGTGTACCAAGTGGATTTAATGCGCTTCTACCTCTCCGAGCGGAATCTGGACCGTATGACCCGTATCGACCTTGCGGGAATCGATCCCGAAGTGCATCAAACCTTGGATCTGAAAAAGGCGAAACGGTTTGAGTGGAACGAGAGGAAGATCGATCTTCCCTTTAAGGAACCGGGCGCGTACCTCGTCGTCGTCAGCGGCAACGGATTGCTGGCATCGGGAATGGTGCTTCGCAGTGATCTGAAACTGGAGGTTCAGGAAGACGCGCCGTTGGGTCTGGTGCGGGTGAACGTCCGATCCAGCGTGAAGGACAAGCTAGTGAAAGACGTCGATGTACAGGTTCGAGGCAGCCGTAACGGGCGTTTCATCTCCGGCGAAACCGATCTGCGCGGTATCTTCACCGCCACCGGCATCGAAGGAGCAGCGACGGTTCTCGCCCAGGCCGGGGATCAATACGGATTCTACAAAGGCACTCTATCGCTGGGCAAACAAGAGGTATCCAAAGGGAAAGCCGTCAAGAAACGCGGCGGAGCGGTTGAACGGTATCAGTTTGAATTCGATGCCCTGGGGAATAATTTCGATCGCCTGAATACGCTTCAGGGAGTACAAAACCAGCGCTGGAACGTGGCCACCGATCCCTACAATAACACACTTATGAGTCAGCAGGTTCAGTCACTCTACTAGTGTTGTTATTCATTTCGATCGATTTCGGTTCTGCCGATCGAGTGTTCGTTTTAGACGATTTCTGTATTACAGAGCCAACATGAAAAAAATAAAACTGATAAAACCACCGGCGATCGCGATGGACCCCCAGAGGCGGGTATTTCGGATTTTCCACCACATGATGATTCCCGACACCATCCATAAGATCATGGCGATACATACAAGGTCGACGATGATTCCCCAGAGATAGTCGAGAAACGTCGGTTGGATGAATCCGCCGCGGAAGTGCAAACCCAGAATGGTTTGATCCCACGTATTGAACTTGCGCTCTCCAAGTAGGCGTTTTTCATCGACGAAATAGGTCAAGCGGTTGACCCTCCAGAAACTGAACTGGGACATATTAATTCGGTTCTTGTTTGGACGGCTCGCCCAGAAGGCTCCTCTGAAGCCGTGTTCTTCTAAAATCCGTTTGCCCGTTTCGCGGATATCTTCACCGTCCTTAATCGGGTTCTCGTATTCCTTATCGAAAAGAACCGTCCATTCGGGAGGGCCGCTTTGAAACCAGGAAATATGACAGATCATCAGCGAACTGAATCCATAAACAAAAAACCAGGGGAGTAGAACGAAACCTAAATATAAGTGAGTACGGCGATTGATCAGATCGAATTTAAGCATTTTATCACCCTCCTAAATAAAGATGAGAAACACGGCAAATAGACCGAAACCGGATACCAGACTGATGACACCCCATTTGCGAAGCGATTTCATCTCCCACCACATCCAGATACCGGAAAAGACCCAGAAGATCATCGCCAGGAGCACCAGTTCGACCGTCAATCCCCATGTGTCCTCCAGCAGATAGGGGTGACTATAACCACGCCGCCGATGCAGTCGTCCTAAAAACGATCTGGTTTGATATTCCTGCCGTTCGACGAGAACCGTTCCCTCATCGGGATGGTAGGTGATCCGTCTCAGGGTGATAGGATCGAGGCGGGTGATGGTCAGTGTTTTCCCTTTTTCACCCCGGATGTTGTGGGTTCCGTCCAGATTCACGTCTTGAAGAATCTGTTTGCCAATCGCTTCCAGCGTCATATCGTCCGGGAATGTTTTTTCATAAACCACTTTTCGTTCTTCCGTAAATTGAGGTTGTTTTTCTTTGTAAAATGAAGCAACGAACTGGCGGTGGTTCATGCCCATTGTGCTGAGCGCGTAGATCAGCATCCAGGGCATAAAAAACAGGGCTAAATACATGTGAGTCTGACGGATGATTTTTGAGAGCATCGCAACGATTCCTTTCCTAACATATATTATTCCACACCTTACCATAGGCATTTTTCAGAGACAAGGATGTATTCAGCACCGTGAATTTTAATGGCCGATCCAGATCGACCTGGCTTCATTTATTCCAAGAAGTGGTCCATGATGGGCTATGAATTGTGTTAGTGAATTTCCTTGAATCGGGAGGAAATCGATATGTCATCCATTCTTATTTATCTCACTTCTCTGCTGATCGTATCGTCGGCGAACGATCCCATTGTCATCGAGGAGAAAGAAGAGGCGGCAAGGATTCCCTGGTGCGGTTCGTATCGCGCGGCGAAAGAGATTCCCTTGCCCAAAACGCTGCTTTTCTGGACCATCGCCCCCGACGTTCTGGAAAAAAATGCCGCTGTTTACGCCCGAATCGGATTTCACGGTATTCTCGTCGGCGGGATCCAAAGCGATTGGTCGAGTGATATTTGGGCGCGGGACGGGAAAGCGAACACCATCGGCGAACAGGATGAATTACTTCAAACGTGGCGACGTGTCAATCAAGTCTGCCGCCGGGAGGGTCTGGAGAGTAATTTCATCAAGGTCGCTTACTACAAACAACTTCCCGATTGGTTCAACGATGCGGGGTGGGAAATCTACACGAACCGGCTTCGGCAAACGGCTCATTTCGCCCGGCTGGCGGGCTTCAAGGGTGTGGCGATCGATACCGAATACGTCCACGAACAGTATGATTTCAACTGGGAAGGGTATTCGTATAACGGCTACACACGAAAGGAATTGGTAGCGAAGATTCGCGAACGAATGCGGCGTTCGGCAAACGCGATGTTCGATGCGTTTCCCGATATGGAATTGATTACGTTTCCCGGCGGGGAGAGTCCGATTATCGTCGATATTCTCACGGCCTGGATCGAAGAGGCGGCGGCGCGTGACCTGCCCGGCGGGGTGCATCTCTTCACCGAGTGGACCTATCTCCGCCCGAATCCAAAGGGAATCCTTCTGCACGTGCAGGCTCTGCATCGGCAGATCGAACGGCTCGTGTCCCCACGTGCCTGGCGGTATTGGAAACAACGTTGCACGGTGGGACCGGCGGGGTGGCCGGTGGGAAAAGAAGTGCCTTCCCAATCCCCCGAACTGCAAGCGGCGCAACTCACTCCCAGCGAGTTCCGCTCTCAATACGCCGGACTGCTCGCCGCAGGAAAACGATATATATGGATCTACCCACACGCAGTGGATTATCTCCCGGAACTCAACGCGGAACTCGGAAAACAACCCGGCAGCGACCGGTATAAAATCGCTTACGTCCCCAATCTCGACGAGTACCATCAAGTGATGAGGGAACGTTTACTGCCCGATGACAGGAAATTGCTCGATACCGCGCTTCGGGTGCGTGATGCCGACACGAGCGATATCAGCCAGGCGATCGGCTTGGCGGGGCACACGCATCTTTACGCTCCCGGCCTTCGTTTCGACATGCTCCAGAGCCGGTCGGACGATCGGAACACCCCTTCACATCTCACGCTGAACGAAACGATCGAACGGCTTCAGGAAAACCTCTGGGCGGGCGGCCCCGATCCGGATGTCCGCTCAATGTTCGGCACTCAAACCACATGGAACTTCATCGGCTCGTTCGACAATGCGGAAGGAAACGGTTTCGATACCGTTTATCCGCTGGAGCGCGAAATCGACTTGTCGAAAACGTATCGAGGGGTGGATGGCCCGGTTTCGTGGAAGGTGTGGACGTGCAACGATCCTTCCGGATCGGTCGATCTGAGAGCCTATTATGAAAAGGATCAATATGTCTGCGCTTACGCGCTGGGTTATCTCACGGTCGAACGCGAAACGCCCGCGCAAATTCGCGTGGGGGTGAACGATGCCATGAAAATGTGGATCGGTGACCAGCTTGCGTTCGTCAAGCCCCCCGACAGCCGCGCCATGCTCGACAACTGGATCGTCGATGTCACCTTGAAAAAAGGAACCACGCCGATTCGGTTGAAAGTGTGCAATGAAGAATTGGATTGGGGATTCTACTTCCGTGTCACGGACCGAAATGGATCGCTGTTAAAAGGCGTTCGTTTCTCACCCCGTCCACCGAAAGACTGACGCGAAGACTCGATCCCGCTTCATTATTCCCAGTAATCGCCCTTGCCAATCCATTCGTAAGCGCCGCTGCGAAGTTTGCGGGAGCGCCAGATATCGCCTATCGATGCTACCCCATTGCTGGATTGATAGGGAATGCCCCAGTTTCCGTGATCGCTGTCGGGACCGGCGGCGAACACGAAGCAGTGAGTACCGACGGTATTGGAACATTCCTTGTCCTCGTACCCGTAGAACAATCCTTTGCCGAACGGGTCGAATGGAATGGAGGCGATATAGTTGATCGGCGTCGTCATCAAAGCCCAGATCCGCCCGTCGAAATGATTATCACCAAGCGTCTTGCACGGGACACCGACTTCCCCCGGTTTCTTGCCGAACATTCTCGATCCGTCAGGGAAACAGCACTTGGACGTTGCGTTACAGTCGTTCCCATCGATCAGCCAGAGACCGACGTCCATGTGACGGATCGACGACTGGTTATCCAGCATCCGCAAATCCGCTTTGGAGCGCGACACTTTGGCCCGCATCTGAGCGTTCAGGAAATTCGGAACGGCGATAGCGGCAAGTATGCCAATAATCGCAACAACGATCAGCAGTTCAATTAATGTAAAAGCGGTTTGTTTGGTCATAGAAAAGCCTCTCGGTCATTATCTGAGAAGTTCTGTATTAAGTCAATGTGAGATATCGATAGTGATCTTTTTAAACGCTCGGATCGTTACCGATCCCATCAAGCCGGATGGGGGTAATGGCTCAAATCCGATTGGGCTGTGCGATCCTTTTGGAAGCGGAGGAGTCTTGCTGCCGAAAAGAGGAATCAGATCGTCTGGAATCGGTCTCGGTTTTTTATAATTGGAAACGCGGTTGATTAAAGTATTCGTGACGAAAACGGTCATTTTATTCTTGCGGGATTTCAGCGCATCCGTCATATCCAATGTCTGTCCTCTCATCCAAACCGTCCCCACCGATACCCCATTCAACCAAACCTCTCCGACATTGCCAATTTTCCCAAGGTCCAATTCCAATACTACATCTTCCCGAAGGTAAGCGTCAGGCATATCGAACGAAATGTCGTAACGGGCGGTTCCGCTGAAATATTTTGTTTGGGGGTTCAGCGTCCAGGACACCAACCGATCGAGTGTTTTCTCGATTCGAGGGAATTCATCTCCTTCGAGGGTGAGTTTCCATTCGCCTTCAATGGCATACGGAGCGGGAAGATCGTCTACCTGAACCGGCTGAACCTTCCCGTGAGACAGGCGTGTATGAATAGTCCCGTTGCGATCCGCCAACGCTTCGAGCGTATCGCTGGAAATCCGGGTGATGCGCTTGAAATGACTTTGTACGGCGTGAGTCGGTGTTTCTCCCTCATCGAACAGAAAAAACGTGGATTCATAAGGAGCAAGTGAAAGCGGAATTTCGATTCCGTTCGGGTGCTCGCGATAATGATGGATGGGGCGAATTTTACCCGTGTAGGGATTCCATTCGCTCGGAACGGTGTGGCGGACGCGGAACGTCACCGGAAACTCGACCGCTCGGTCCTGGAGATTCGTGACGAAATAAAGTTCGGCGTCTTTCAACGTCCGATGGATGTAAGTCAATCCGCCGTTACTTCTCATGCCTTCCCGATTGAAATCGATTCCGAAATCAGGAGGGACATGCTTCCGAAGGGTGTTGAGGAAAGGATCGAGAGCGCTGCTTTTTCGATCCAGAAGATCGCTCCGGTCGATGACGTTCTTGATGAAATACGTATGCCCTTCACCGTATTGCTTCGGTCCGGTCCCATCGTCTCCTTGAGGCTCATCGAACATTTCGGCGACGATTTCTTGAAGCATCCGGTCTTTCTTTCGGTAGTCGTGTAAACCAGTGGAATGGCTGGGTAAGCGTTCCAGCGCGATTACCACGCCTCCCTGCCGCACGTAGGATTGAATGAATTTCATCGTTTCGAGTGGAAGCGCCTGTATATTTGGAAGGAGGATCGTTTTATAATTTAAATGCCGAACGCACAGCTGGCCGTTTTCGATCGTGGCATAGTTTTGCAGTATATCGTCGTTGAGCAGATCGAAATCGTAGCCGTTCGCGACGATCAACTCTCCCAGGTCTCCCCACTGGAAATCTCTCGTCCATCGCCGGGCGTTCAAAACATCGAGCGTCCACTGGTTGGCCAATGGAGAATAGACGGCGATGTCCGCGACAAAGTTTCCCTGCCGCAGCATCCAGCAGCAGCGAGCGAGGTACTCAGCAAGGCGGGGATAGTATTTCCACCACACATTATCGTGACTGATGTGAATGGCCGCTCCACCGCTTCTCGATGGAACGGCGTCCCGTTCGGGGGAAAACGAATACCCATGATTGTAAAACTTGTTCGCACCGGTTTTCAAGAACACATCGCTCGCGATTTTCAGTTCTTCGAGCGTCGCGCGATAAGCCTGCCAATGAAGAAACGTATAGGCTTCGGTCGTGACGATATTTCTTCCATACAGGTGAGCGCCGGAAGCCACGTACTTTTTCGGGCCGATCCGAGTGTCGAACCAGGGTACGGCGTCCTTTTCACCGGCGGTGATTTCCATTTCGGGAATGTGCGTCATGCCTGCGCTCTGGATGTTATCGGAAGCGAAGCCATAAGTTTGGATTCGGCCTTGAACACCGTGTTCGCTGCACCAATCAAGAAAGGTCCGGTAAAACGCTTCCAATCCAATTTGATGCAGAAATTCGTTGACATCGTATCGGATTTTGGGCGTCACCTCGCCCATCTCCCACCAGACGGCGGGCAGATAAGCGGTCAGGTCGTATCCTTTTCTTTTGCGGAATTCATCGAGCAGTCCGTTGGTCCAATAAATCCCATTCGGTGCAAGTGCAACCTCGAAACTATCGCAAAAAAATGAATCGACCGTTTTCCCGAATTCGTCTCCAAACGCCTGATGGAATTTATCCCCCAGATCGTCACAGTAACGGCGCATGGCGGATCGATTGAAATGATCCACGGCCCCGCCTTGGCCAGTGTATTTCAACCAAAAAGCCATGATACGCCATCGCCCATTGGGAACGTTCCACTGGAGAGAGCGATTTTCGACGTTTGTAGTCAGAACGGTCATCGAGGCTTCATCGAAACGCCCATCGATCAGTCTCCCCGCCACAACGGCGGCGAGCCGATCGTCGGTCGTGATTTCCTTGAGCGGTAATTCCCACGAATGTTCGGGACGCCTTAATTCGATGGGTAAATTCCCCGAAAACGTTCGGGGACCGTCCAGATCGATGAATGTGGGGACCAGGCTTTTACTGCGGTCCTGGGGGGGAACCCACGCACCCCCGATCACCCAGCCGGGGCCGCCGAAATTGATCGAAACGTTCATTCCAAGCCGTTTGGTCGCTTGAACGGTGTGTTCGAGCATTTCGAGATAATCGTCTGAAAGATAGGGGCTGTTTCCTTTTTCGTAGACGGAACCCATCGATATCTGTTCGACGCCGCCAATACCTTTTGCAAACATTGCTTCCAACTGCCAAGTGATTTCTTTTTTCGTAACGGCGTTTCCCGCCCACCACCATTGAGTATGCGGGCGGCAATCGACTGGCGGCTGAATAAACGATAGCCGTATCTCATCGACGCTCGCTTCGGACAAGAGCGGATTGAATGCGAACTCACATAAAAAAAGCGAAAGGATAAAACACCGAAGCGGTGCTTTTATCATTCTTGCGGTTTTGAAGATTACAACGGGCATAAGCCAGTCTCCTTCAATGGCGGGGCGGTCAAAAGTGAAAGCAAGACGAATGAATGCGAGGCGAACGGTCGAAGGATGTTATCATAGTCTGCTTATCAGCACTAGATTGGGAAAGGATGCTATGATATAATACGATATCGATAATCCGTTTTGCCCTGAATTGTTTCGCAAGGGCCTTAATATTTGGGGAAAACAAGATATTATAACTGTAGGAAAAGTGAGGTTGAACGATGAACCGGGAAAAGGGCTTTACACTGATCGAATTGTTGATTGTTGTCGCGATTATCGGAATTCTTGCGGCCATCGCCGTGCCGAATTTTCTGAACGCTCAGATGCGAGCCAAGATCGCCAGGATGCAATCGGACATGAAGGCCCTGGGTGATGCCCTAATGATGTATCGGATCGATAACAGGTGTTACTTCAGTCAAATGGGCAGTAATCCAGCGGCGGAACTGAAGCGTTTGACCACACCGATTTCTTATATCACGACGATCCCGGATGATCCCTACCGGGAAATGAGTAAAAAATACCAGAGTACCACGAACAACTACGACTATTCCGCTTACGGCCCCGGTGACTGCAAGTCGGATTGGCTGCTGCATGGCCTTGGACCCGACACGGACGAAGACATTGGCGTCGGCTCCTACGGTCCGGCGACCTCCGGACTGTTCAAGAGACTGCTTTACCAGACGTCCAATGGGATTATCAGTAGCGGGGATGTCATTCACACCTCGTGGCACGGTCTTTCATTCTAGCCTCAACCAGACGGTGATTCGATTTCAATCCGATTCTTTGACGGGAATGAGTCTGATTGCTATATACGGTATCAGGAAAAATACGAATATGAATGTTTTAAAAAGGGTTATCCCTGCATACCATAATAAATCAAATTGCTGTTTGGATATATCAAACCATTGTGAGTGAATCTTATAAACAAAATCATCTCCGGCTAGCATGATAAAAACACAAAACAAAAGAATAATAAATCCCCCAATAAAACTCCGTATCAATACCTTAGCCAATGCATCCAAAAGTTCGTCAATCGTCATTGAGTTGTTCATTTTTTTTCTCCTATTCGCAGAATGATTCCACGATTTCACTTATGAATTTCATGCCTGAGCAACGCTTCGTTCGATTTTTGTAACAAAGACAGGTTGGATGAAGACCTCACCCATCGGCTCAGCTCGCCGGTTCGCTTGAAGTGTCGTTGGGACTATTGTCGCTTGGCGGATCCATCCCTGCCCCACGCGCGGCCTCTTTCCCGAAGGCCGTCAGGCCGCCGAGCGCCCCCAATCCCATCGATTCGACTGCGGATGAAGGCACGATAATCATCGAACCTTTCTGTCTTAAACCTTCATAAACCATATTCATCGCCCGTAAATGAAGCGCCACCGGATTGTCACGATACTGTTCCGAAGCCTGTGCGAATTTCTCGGCGATTTCAGTCTCTGCGGTTCCAAGGATGATCCGGCTTTGGCGTTCGCGTTCGGCTTGGGCTTGCCGTGACATGGCGTCCTCAAGCCCTTTGGGGATGATGATGTCTCGGATTTCCACGGACTGCGTCGTGACCCCCCAGGTGTGGGTTTTTTCATCGAGTGTTTTTTGGATTTCCTGACCGAGGCGGTCACGCTCGGAAAGCATCACGGCCAATTCGTTTCTACCGATGGCATTGCGCAGTGCGGTCTGTGCCGAGAGGATGACGGCTTCGTCGAAATGCTCGACTTCCAGCACGGCTTTCTGGGCGTCCCACACCATCCAGAACGCGATCGCATCGACATTGACGGGGACCGTGTCGGCGGTCAGCGTGGTTTCCGCGCTGAAATCCGAGACTCGAATCCGCTGATCGACGTACTGGGCCACTTTATCGATGATCGGTACGATAAAAAACACTCCCGGTTTGCGAAGCGCCTGGAATCGTCCAAAGCGCAGCACCACCGAACGTTCCCACTGGTAGGCAATCTGGAACGATGAGGCAATCAACAGGGCTAAAACGATCGTCACCAGCAGGACCGTGCTCTCAGGGCGCAATTTCAAGTAAGTGAGCAGGCAGTAGGCAGTGCCCAATACGATGGTCGTTTCCCACACCTGGAACAACCGAAGAAATATGGCAAGGCCCAGTGCCGAGCCGATGCATATTACGACGGCTTCCATGGTGTACGAGTAAATTGATAGATGCACAATGAGTCCGATGATGAAAACCATTACCAGTATCATCACGTTCAGCGGTGCGAAGCGGAAATCCGCGCGCAGTGTGGTCGCAAACTTCTCAAGGGAAAACGCAATGTCTTTCTTGCTTCTCATGATTTTTCCTCCTTTTTTTTCCGCAGCCCTTCGAGCACATCGTCCAGCGTAAAACCATAAGACAAAGCGCGCGCGAGCATGTCGGTCATAATCTGATCGAGCATTCTCTGCCGTTCGAGTTGGTCGATATCCGGCTGGCAATCACAGACAAAGGTTCCCGTCCCCTGTTGGGTATCCAGAATTCCTTCGATCTCCAGCTCACGATAGGCACGGATAACGGTATTGAGGTTGATTGAAAGATCCACCGCGAGTTGACGCATGGTCGGCAGCCGGTCACCCGTACTCAGGTCTCCGCGGCCAATAGCAAATTTAACCTGCTCGATAACCTGCCGGTAGAACGGCACGCCACTTTTCGCGTCGATGGAAAAATTCACGATATTGCTCCAATCAAATATTGTTATGGAACATTATAACAATAATACAATAATCCTGTCAACCCTTTTTTTAAAAAAAGTGATTATAATTTATAAGTTCTTGTATTTCTGCGAGTTAGGTCTTAGTTGGTGTTGGGGGCGGTAAAAAAAGTGTGATACTTGAGGAATGTTTGACTTTGCCTATCTTGCTTCACTGTGGTGGAACGATCAAGCGTGATTTACCCTACCTTATTAATCCTGCTTTCGTTTTTCGGCGTTTCATCAGGAAATGCACTCACCTGTTTCGGCATGAAAGAGAATGGCTTTTTCTGTTTGAATAATGATTTCGATATCCTGGGTACGACTCAATATACGGCCTGCAGATTGTTTCATCACAATCGAAAATGAACCTGATTTGAGATAAATATAGGATTCCGAACCAATGGTTTCAATCCGTTCGACTTGTGCGATGACAATAGGTTCACGGTCCGGGTTCGGTATGGATTGTTTTTCAAGAATATGTTCCGGCCGAATTCCAAGGATGATTGGCTGTTGAGTTTCAATGTCAATTTTTTCTGATAATGAAGAATGGAGTTTCAATCGAAATGTATTACAGACAAAATACAAGTTGTTATTCTCCATTTCCGTGGTTCCCTGGAAAAAATTCATTGAAGGGATTCCAATGAAACCGGCAACGAATCGATTCCGGGGAGTATGATACAATTCATGCGGTGTCCCGACTTGCTGGATCGCGCCATCATTCATCACGACAATCCGATCGCCCGTTGTCATGGCTTCCGTTTGATCGTGGGTGACATAAATCACATTCTTTTTAAGATTTTGATGGATTCTGCGAATCTCGGTTCGCAGACCGGCCCTCAGTTGCGCATCCAAATTTGAGAGCGGTTCGTCAAAGAGAAAGACTTTTGGATCGCGTGCAATTGCCCGTGCCAGCGCCACACGCTGCTGTTGACCTCCCGACAATGTATTAGGTTTATTCGCTAGCAAATCATCGATTTTCAGTATTTGACTGACGTCTTTCACACGCCGATCGATTTCCTGTTTTGACAGTTTCTGGATACGCATGTGGAACGCGATATTTTCATAGACGGACTTGTGGGGATATAAAGCGTAATTCTGAAACACCATCGCGATATCCCGGTCTTT
>CAZSIZ010000052.1:0-539 GCA_964606645.1 uncultured bacterium | reverse complement strand
GTCAATATCACCCGATGTGATCGTTTCTAACCCCGAAACCATGCGCAGCAGCGTTGTTTTCTCGCAGCCGGAGGGACCGGCCAGGACGATAAATTCGCCCCGTTCGATATCGAGGTGAAAATCATCCACAGCGATCGTGCCGTTGTCATATCTCTTATTCACTTGTCGGAAACTGATGTAAGTCATAATCTATATTTTCTTTGCACTTCTTTGTTTACTCAATAGGAATGCCAACGCCGCAAAGGGAATGCAAACGGAGATCAGCGTCAAGGTAACGGCTGCGACAATATCGGTTGGGCTGTTGGCCATAACGGTGAAAAGCCGAACGGGCACGGTTGCGATCTCCGGCGGCGAACAAAAAAGAGTCACTGATAATTCACCAAAACAAAAGATGAATCCAACGGCCAACGCGACTCCCATCACC
Organism: uncultured bacterium; assembly: GCA_964606645.1. GTDB lineage: Bacteria > Hinthialibacterota > Hinthialibacteria > Hinthialibacterales > Hinthialibacteraceae > CAZSIZ01. The sequence goes on along the minus strand of CAZSIZ010000052.1, from coordinate 115 downwards.
GGCCGGAGAATGGGCATGATTATATAATACAGGATTTGGAAACGATTGGCGCCGTCCAGTCTAGTGTATTGTTACATAATTAGGGTTACTTAAGTAGTGTGGAATCGTTTGTTAG
>CAZSIZ010000051.1:0-26205 GCA_964606645.1 uncultured bacterium | reverse complement strand
GTTAACAAAATGGCCAGGGGTGAGGAACGGTGGTTCTCCCGGCAGAAGGGGGAACATGTTGTCATAAAACCTTTCCCCACCGTAGCCGAATTGCCGCCGGCGGAAGTTATGGTGCGGGGGTGGGATAATGAATAAGGCATCGCAAATCATTGTTCTTTGTGAAGACAAAGCGCATTCATTTTTCGTAAGACGCTTTCTGACGAAAGGCTGGGGTGTACCAAACCGCATAATCAGGGTTCTCCCTTACCCAAGTGGAAAGGGATCGGGCAAGAAATATGTGGAAGATAATCTTGCCGAGGAAGTTCAGGGTTGCCGTACACGATCCGCATCGACTATTCTGCTTGTCGTGCGAGATGCTGACGAGCAATCCGTTGAGGAGGTGAAATCGATCCTGGACGTAAAACTTAAGCCTTCCAGAACGAATACGGAACCGATTGCCTATATCATACCCAAGTGGCACATCCAGACCTGGATCGCCTATCTGGACGGCTTACAGGTTGATGAATCAGACAAAAGCACCTACAAGCGCACTTACCGCAGTATTTCCGAAAACAAGCAGGCGCATGCCCTGATAGATAGACTTGCGGGTAATTGCAAAGGGAAAGAAGAACTTAAATCGTCACCGGAATCACTGGTTTCAGCTTGTGAGGAATTTAATCGTATACGCAGTGCATTATGTAAATAAAATCCCGCTCAACCAGGCAACCCGCGAACAACTCCTGACGGTCCCTGGAATCGGCCCCGCCTTAGCCGATTCGATTATGCAGACTAAGCAAGAACGCAACGGTTTCAGCTCCTGGGACGATGTCGATTCCGTCTCCGGAATCGGAGACCAACGCCTTCATGAACTCAAGAAGCATTTTTTTCTCCCTGGTTAGCAATCAATCGCTTTGCCCGTATCCCAATAATTTTTGTAAGAAATTGTAAAAACTATGGTTGCCACACGTTTTTCTATGATCGGTTGTTTAAAAACAGTTTATTATGATAAACGCAGTATCGGATCATAGATTTTACGAAACAGAATTTAAAAAAAGGGAATAATCGGATAAAGAATCATGAATTATTTCTTCGTTATCATGCTGATCGGCTTTCTTCTTTTCATTCATGAACTAGGGCATTTCGTCTTTGCGAAACTGGCGGGAATATCCATCAAGTATTTTTCCATTGGATTTGGGCCTAAATTATTCAAGAAAAATATCGGAACGACGGAATACTCGATCTCCTTAATTCCGGTGGGAGGATATGTTCTGCCTGACATTGAGACGATCGAAGATTTGCAGAAAATCCCGGTTGGAAAAAGAATTCTTTTTTCTTTAGGCGGTCCAATTTTTAATATAGTGTTAGGTCTAATGCTGTATTCCATTCTCAATGCTTATGCTTCCGGTTTTTCTGTGAACAACCTCCTCATTAAGCCTTTCGGTCAAATCTCGAATTTATCGCTTCACATCGTTCAGTCTTTATCATTGCTATTTTCCCACCCGGAAAACCTATCAGGCGTTGTTGGGATCGTATCGCAAGGTTCGCGTTTTATCGAAGGCAACGTTTTTAACAGTATGTATTTTACTATACTCTTGAGTGTGAACCTGGCAATCTTCAATCTTCTGCCACTGCCCGTTTTGGATGGGGGGAAAGTTTTACTTTATCTGTTGGAGACTATTACACCAAAAGCCATAAGGCTTCAGATTCCCCTTTCGATTGCCGGTTGGTTTTTGATTTTAGGATTACTGGTCTATACGACCTGCAACGATATTCTTCATGTATTTACATAATTGAATAATCGATACAACTGACACGGGGCGTTCCGATAGAGGAACGCCCCGAAATAAAAGACTGTATTTGTAGAAAATCGCGAATCAGGCCAAATTCACCCAATCCACGCCGGCTTTCTTCAGCGCGTAACCGGTCTCTTTCAAGAAATTACCGTAGCACGCCATCCAGTGGAATCCTCTTGTCTCCTCGTTCAATTGGTCGGTGTCGCATTTAAATTCGACATCGATCTGTGACCGGCAGATATCGAGGAAGGGATTGTCGACAATCTCTCCCTCGAAACCGAGCCACCGCTTACTGGCGAAATCGGGATCGATGACGGTGATCTTCTGCCCCATTTTCATCTCCACTTTTGGTGCGGCGCCCCAGTCGGATTCGAAGTGAGTCAGTATTTTAGTCGGCTCGTAATGTTGTCCGTCCATCTTGCGGGGGGCGGTGCAGTGAGCCAGCGTGACCAGTCCGTCGTGCGGGTAGGTGGGATCGTTCAGGAAGACCGGCGTGTCGGACAGATAGTGCAAAAGAATACCGGAAGGAATAACCACGAAATCGGATTCGCAGAACGCCATATAGCCGTCGTCGTTCAAGTAACTGAGCGGCATACAGGCCGTCGTTTCCGAGACCTGCATGATCGTCCCCATGCAGGCGTTGATCGTAATCGAATCTGTTTTCGCTTCGGTCATCAGGTCATGGAACACTTCCGTCAGCACGAACGATTTCGAGATAAAGTCTTTTGAGGTATCGAGTGAAATTCCCCTTTGTTTGAGGTATTGCTCCGCCTCGTGATTACACCGTTTGACGAGTTTGTCATTCGAGTAGGCGCTCTTGAGCCGTTTACCGAGATCGTCGTATTTCGCATCGATAATTTCCATGCCCCACAGTTCGCGCGATCGGTCGGGAGCGGTTCGGCCTCCCTCGCCCCAGCCGGATGCGCCTCCAACGGCGACGATGCGTTTTCCAAGTGTATTTTTCAGTGCGTACAGCGCCCGAAGCCGCCATTCGATTTCATCATATCGGTCGACGACAACGTCTTTGCAATCCATCCCGGGTTGGCCGAATTCATCGACGGTTTTACGCAGAAACCGGTTCGATACGATTTCATACCATAAATACGCCCGGCCTGTGCGGTGGCGCAGGAACATGAGCGTCCATTTGTCGGGATTTGTCAGCGCCTCTAGCGTATTCACCCAACCGCTGGCCGCGTACATGATGAGCACATCGTGATCGCCCTTCGCGATCTTCTTGCCCTGGTCGGGATTTTGGACCGTCACGAGGGGAAGAATTTCCATGGGGAAACCAGAGGCTTTATCCAGTTCCGCCAATTCTTCCCGAATCTGTTTCTCTTCATCGGCGATATCCGCTTGGGTCTTCACCCCACCCCAGCCACGCCAACTGGTTCCTTCGCGGCGTTTGTTGAGACTGCATACCAGCACGGGCTGAACCCGCAGTGGAATTTTTACGAGCGGATGGCGATTCGGTTCGGCACCGGCATGAACCGGCGACGCACTAATTGCGGACAGCGCCAAACTTCCAGCCGCCGCGCTTCCCGCCCCCGCCATGAATTGGCGCCGATTGACTCCGCTGTCTTGAGCCACCCCACTGTTTTGCTTGGCCCCGCACCACCAGGCGGAACAGCAACTGCATGAATGGCGATTGGCTTGTTGTGTACAATCAGTCATTGGTCTTATCCTCCCTTAAGCGAATTCTACGGATTTCCCGTTTGTGTAAAGCGAATTGGAATGACTTAAAAAATAATTCGATTCTCGTTTCGATTATAACCAACAACGGTGCGTTCGCGATACGCCAGTACTCCCATTTGTAACGCTGTTTGGACGTAATAGCCGAGATTGACTGGGCTCCAGGGCTGTTTACGGGTTCGGCAGCATGTCAGGAAGTTGCTCCAAAATTCGGGCATCGATTCCCAACGGTAGATCGGATCGAATTTTTTCGGCCGCTTGATCCCCGGCTGTGGAGTGGCGATCACATGTTTATCCGTGAAAGTAATCGTCCCTTCTTCCCCCCGCACAATCGTCGGGATGGGATAATCGTTTCCCGACGTGCAGAGAAGCGTCATGGAAAGTCCTTCGGGGTAGTCGGCGGTCAGGTGGAACGTGTCCGGCAATTCCCCTTGGGATTTGGTGCGGTATTGCCCGCCGGATGCCGTCACCGTTTCGGGAAATGTCACGCCCAGCATCGCCACGGCAGACGTCAGGATATTGGGAAACCATTCGGTGGCCGGTCCGCCCGCGTAATCCCAAAAATGCTTCCATTGAAAAAACCGTTCGGCTGAAAAAGGGCGCTTAGGCGCGTCGCTTAGGAAACGTTCCCATATTAGATCACCGCCCGGTTGGGCCTCGCTCTCACCACGCGACATCTCGATATCGGTATCCCGCTGGAGAAAACAACCGGTCTGAACGTGGAGCGGTTTGCCGATCGTCCCTTGCATAATCATGACTGCCGCCTGAAGCCAGGCACTGTAACTCATACATTGAGCTCCGATTTGGATAACTTGTTCGGATTCCCAAGCCTCGTCGAAAACCCGTTTCGTTAAATCGATCTGCTGCCAGTGAGTCAGGGGCGTTTCGCAATAAACATCTTTCCCGGCACGGATGGCATCGATCGACTGATACCCGTGAAGGCGGTCTGGAGTCGCGATAAGAACCACATCCACATCGGGGTCTTCCAGAAGCGCTTCGTGATTCATATAACCGATAGCCTGAGTCAAATCCACCGCCTGGTTCAAGCGCGGACGGTAAACATCGCAGACAGCGGTAATTTCTAACGCTTCATCGTCTTCTTTCAGTTGATTCAAATATTGAATATGCGCGTTGCCCCGCTCACCGCATCCAATAATACCGACACCGATCCGCCGTTCCGGATCCGCCAGCGGATGGGAAGGTACTTCCGGTTCGGGATTCTCTTCAACAGCTTCCGGCGTGTTATCTTGAGCCAACTGCGGAGTCAATCCAATTCCTGCCATCGCGCTCATGCCTTGAATAAAATCCCGCCGGTTAAGTGAGTTCTGATTAAGTCTCCAATCAGTCACCATCAATTACTCCTTATTCTCTTCTGATCTTCTTTCAAAATAAACGCCCCTCAAATCCCCTCTCCCTCTGGGAGAGGCTAGGGTAAGGGTGGCAATGCTAAAGCGTGTCGATAGTTAAGCAGGATGGGCTAAAAGCGCTGCGTAGCCCACCATTCCTTCTACGCCGGATTAGGGTAACGGCTCTAAGGCAGCCGGTGGAAAATGTCCTTCAGCCTAGGATAAAGTTCTTTATAACAACTGAAACGCTCGCTATAGATACGATGGTTTTCGGCCTGAGGTTCGTAGGTCCGTTCGATTTTCGCCAGCCGCTGTGCCGCCTCACTGGCAGAGGAGTAGACGCCTGTCGCTGTACCCGCCAGAATCGCGCATCCCAGACACCCCGCTTCTGAAACCGCCGGAACGGCGAGAGGGATCCCCATGATATCGGCTTTGATTTGCATCCAGTAAGGTGATTTGGCCCCGCCGCCCGTGGCGCGCAGAATGTCCACTTGTCCTCCCGCTTCCCGCAGCAGTTCGAGGCATAGCCGCATTTCATACGTGATCCCCTCCAGGATCGCGCGGGTAATTTCTCCTTTGGTTGTATCCAGACGAAGCCCAAGAATCACGCCTTTCGTCGCCGTGTCGAAATGAGGCACGCCCGATGTCGTGAAATGGGGAAGCACCAAAAGATTGGTGGGTTTGTCCGACGCTTCTTCGCTGAGAATATCGTAGACATCCCGGCCGCTTGCATCAGCCCGCCGCAATTCGTCCTGACCGAATGTGTCTCGGTACCACCGGTAGAGACAGCCGCCGGTGAAGTTATAAACCAGTGACGTGTATAAGCCGGGGCAGGTGTTATGATAAATACAAATATTGCTGTCGAGCATCGTGTCATTGATCAGCAATTCGGAAAATGCCGGAGCGATACACTCGACTGTCCCGATGCCGTAGGAGGCCATGTTCGCCTGGTTCACGCCCGATCCAAGCATCTGGCAAGGTTGATCGTGCCCTCCGGTGACGACCTTCACCCCTTTGGGAAGCCCCAGTTCGCCGGCAATGGAATCCGGAACGGTTCCAATTAACGTTCCAGATGGTTTGGGAATGGGCATCTGATCGCGGGAGACACCGGCAAATTCGAGGAACTCATCACACCAGTCGGCATTGGGCACATCGAAGAGCAGTGTGCGGGCCGCCAGAGTGTAGTCGGTTACCGGTTCCATCCCCAGCCGGAACATGACCAGATCTTCGAACCCCAGCAGCAGTTTCGTTTTGTCCAGAACTTCCGGATGATGGTCCTTCATCCATTGAAGCTTGAGCGCAGTAAAGAGCGCTGCCAACGGCTGCCCGGTCACCTCGAAGATTTTTTTTCGCCCGAATTTTTCTTCCCACCGGGGTACGTAAGGTTCGGTTCGATTGTCGAAACTGACGAGGGCATTGTGAAGAATTTCGCCCTTTTCGTCCATATAGGAAACCGCCTCGCCTTGGCAGGAGACCGCCAGCGCGGTAATCGGGTCGGGCGATGTCTCCGGGGCAACTTGCTGGATACAGGATTTAACATCGTTCCAGACCTCGTTTCCGTCCAACTCGGCCCACCCTGGCTGGGGTGAATGAAGAGGATACTCGCGGTAAGCCGAAGCGATAATCTCTCCTTCTTCATTAAACGCAACGGCTTTACACCCAGTCGTTCCAACATCGATTCCAAGTAAACTCACGTTCTTGCCTCCCCGTTATTAACTCATTTAATGGATTGTAAATGAGGATAAGCGATGCGGGCAACCCTGGTAGCGTCTTTTTATATAAGATTGTAAAAGGAGAGCCGTCTTGACAGGCTTCGATTTTCAAATGGGTGAGCGACTATTCCAGGCCATTCCCGTTGTTTTGTTCAATGCGAATCGAACATAAATCCACCACACCGGGAAACACTGCTTGATAATCAGATTTTACTCAGTCGAGGGACAATCGAAAAAAAAAGATTTTGTGAATACGTTTACCGCCGGTGAAATGGATATTTCCCCGTGTTTTGACCGCGCGTGAAATAAAGAATGTCTCCCTTGCTTGAGAGACCATTGGTCGAATCGAAAATCATATTCGGCTCATGCACGTGAGTCGGCCCGACGCTGGTCATGTGAAAAGCCACATCCCATGTTTGGTCGTATATATGTCTGATGGTGATTCTTGAATGATGGGTCGTGCCTGGCTCGGCGTGGTACTGACCCCGGAACCATTGATTCCAACCCAGCATCCCTGATTTCTCTTCCGCAAAAATATCTCCCACCGAACTGGAGAAATAAGCGATAGGTGTCGTGACGAATCGATGCTGTGCTGGATCGCCGTCAAGGTGGGGAGGCCATTCGTTATTATCCAATTTGTACATGGTGTACGCTCCTCCCAAGCTCTTCAGTTCGCTCTCGGCTCGCGCTATTTTCGCACGCATCTGCGCGTTCAAAAAGTTCGGAACCGCAATCGCCGCCAAAATCCCAATAATCGCCACGACAATCAACAGTTCGATCAGTGTAAATCCTTTCTTCTTCATAACAGTCTCCCCGATTTAAATGAATTTATACTCCCCACCTCGATGTTAACAAAGATAAAATCCGAAATCTACCGAATAAGATAAAAAAATAAGGGCGGTCACGAAGACCGCCCAAATCGTTAAAAATTTTTTCTTGTCACTTTGAAATCAACTTCCCACAGCGACGATATCTCCAATGCTTCTTAAGCCGTTGGTGGGTTGGTAAATATACAAAGGCGTGTGCTCGAAGTCGGGTCCCATGCTCCAGATGTAGTAAACATTCCCGGTGTGATGGTTGTTCGGTAATCCGACGGTGTGTCCTTGCAGTCCCCGCGCATAGAGAGAAGGATCGTTGATCATACGGACGGCGCCAATTCCATGAGAACCGAAATAATCCGCATGATACTCCCCATGACTCCATTGTTTCGTCCCGACAATCGAACCTTCAACGTCTTGGAACGGATCTCGTGGAGGAGAGGAGCAATAAGCGATCGGAGTCGTCATCGGTTTGTTTTGCCATGAGGGATGACCCGGAATGTGCATCGGGAAAATATTGCTGTCCATCTTGTACATAGCGTAGACTTTCAGCCACGTATCCATTTCCGCGTTGCATTTAGCCACCTGTGCCCGCACTTGAGCGTTCAGAAAGTTCGGAACGGCAATCGCTGCCAAAACTCCAATGATCGCCACAACAATCAACAGTTCGATCAGTGTAAATCCCTTATTTTTCATAAGACTATCCCCTTGATGCAAAATGATTAAAGATTCTATTATTATTCGTTACCATTTTACCAAAGAAAAAAAGTAGTTGCAACGGCAAGCGAATGAATTTTATCAAAAAATGAATGACCTCTGAGACCGCTCATTTTTTTAGGTTTATGTTATATAAACCTAAAAAAGGCTTTATTTCCTCCACCGATGATCTGGCTGTTCAAAACAAAAATATTTCCATACGAGACCATTGGTCGGATCGTAAATGAATCCGGCGGACCGGGTTCCAAGGCCTTGTGCCCCGCCCTCGCCTAAGGGAGTTACTATTATTCAATCCGTAACATGGAATATCGGATTACGGATGCTTAAAATTTGCGTCAATAATTCACGAAGGAGAACGAATCACTTTTTCTTCGATGATTTTTTCTTGGAGGAATCGTTCTTTTCTTGCCCGCCTCGCGCGTCGGGACCGGTATCCGTCTCTTCGGGAGTGTGGTGGATGATTGTCTCTACTTCTTCGTGTGGATTGGGAATAACGTGGGCGGAAACAACCTCACCAACGCGCCTCGCCGCCGAAGCCCCGGCTTCCACTGCCGCCTGGACATCGGCCACTTCGCCTCGTAATTTCACCGTCACGAGTCCCGGAACCGTATATTCGATCTGAGATAATACGGTGTACGCCGATTTGACCGCCGCATCCGCCGCCTCGATCGCTCCAATCAATCCACAAGTTTCTATCAAGCCCAACGCTTTCATCGCGTATCAACTCCTCGGTTTTTTTCACAAGAGGTATTATATCTGCGTATCGTTAAAACCAAAAGATGAAACGTGTAGGGGCAGGCCCCTGTGCCTGCCCTTGTATGTCTGCCCACGTTCAATCCAACCCATCATTATCACGGAAACGCCTGTCCCCAATATCGCATAAAAATAAGCAAATCATCACGATCGACGATCCCGTCACCGTTCAAATCCGGATTAAATTCCAGTACCGGCCCAGGAGTTGGACTAGGGCTGGGCGTAGGCGTCGGATCGACGGCGGGCGTCGAGGTGGGAAAGAGAAACGGCGTCGGTGACGGTGTCGGGGGCACGTCGGGAGTCGCCGTAGGAAGCGCCCCTTGAGAAGAACGTGCAAGAACCACTTCACCGCCCGAATTCACCGCCGCCAGCCCGGCGCTTCCATCGGAAAAAAATAATCCAGGCTGAACGTTCTCCAATAACTCCGCAGTAAAGATAGAAGTCGTCCGCCCTCCAGTCACATCGCGCGTCCGCTGAAAAGCAGAAACCCCGGTTTCGGTAACGAACACCAGTTCATCCAATCCGTCCCCATTAAGATCGTAAGGAATAACAGGATCACCAAGCGTCCCGGCAGGTAGCCCAATTTCGGTATACGTCAGATTGTTTCCTTCAAGGCGACGGATCGATCGAAACCACTTCGTCTCTTCTTCGACCTCGTCCTTATCGGAAATCGCCACAAACTCGATGATGTCGGGATTCTGAAGACGCGCGGTTAAACCTTGAAGCAGCGTCCCGGCGAACGTGAACTTTTCACGATTTGGATACGTCGGATCGCTGCTGCCAAAGAGAACGTAAGGATCGGAATTGGAAGACGTCCCTCCGCGTGAAATAGTGATGAAAATATCGTTCAGGCCATCTTCGTCGAGATCGCCGTAGCTCATGTAAGATCGCCCTAAGTAGACGAATTGCACCGCAGGTTTGAACGATCCGTCACCGTTACCCGACAGAAGTTGCGCTTTTTCTCCGGCGACCAGATCCGTCAGGTCATCGCCATCCGCGTCGAAGAGCGTGATCGCGTCTAAACCAGTCGAAATTTGCGAATGAAAACCTTCCGAAAACCCACCAGCCGTATTACTGATGAAAACGGTTAAATCCGTGATTGGAGTATCGGCATCCTGGGATGCGACCACAAAATCAAGCCGCCCGTCGCCGTTCAGATCGGCAAACGCGATTTTCCGAGGCCGTTCAATAGCGTATCTCAAAGGCAGACCGCTGACAGACGTTCCATCCGAGAGATAGATCAACACCTCATTTCCCGTCTCCGAAAGAATAAAAAGATCGTCCAGTCCATCCCCGTTCGCGTCGGCGACGTCAATCTCGATAATTTCGACTTCCGGCGAAAATCGTGTTGCTTCTTGAAAAAGATCGGGATCGAGAAGCACTGGATCGACATACGTAGAAGTTAATATCGACGCCGGTTCAAACCGCAGCCCCCAGCCGGTCAATGTCCCGGTTTCTCCGGAGGTGACATCCGTAACGCGTAGCGTCCAATCGCCGTAAGGATTTTCTCCTATGAGTGTTGACAGCGTCTGGGCGGATGGTGAATTCAATTCATAGATCGGAGAAAAGGGATTTTGATCCGAAGAAAAGCGATTGTGCAGAAGAAGGGTCGTTCCGCCAGGACTTTCGAGCGAGACGGTCAGCTGTCCTGTTGCGGGATGTTCGATCTGAAGCGCGACTTGAATGCTTACGATCTGATCGTCACCCGGAACGTAAATCACCGAAGACACGCCGTTTTGATCTCCGTCGGGAATCGATAGATCGAGCCGCACTTCAGCAATAGCGGCGGGTGTTTCAGTCACTTGGGCAAACGCATGAGCCGGTCCAAGCAGGCCGAATAATGTGATCCCCAGCAGAAAACGAATGAGGCGCGAATTACTTCCGTTTTTTCCGTTTCCGGGGAGCCGGGATTTCAGGTTCGCCGGTCTCCATACCGGTCTGTTCCAGTTCAACAATTTTGTCACGATAAACCGCCGCCTTTTCAAATTCGAGATTCTTCGCCGCATCCACCATCCGCCGTTTTAGTTCGGCGATCGCGTCCTTTTTGGTTTTGCCTTTCAGTTCGATGGAATCCGATATTTCGTAAAGCAGTTCCTCGGTTTCTCGTTTGCGGGACGAGCGAGTATCGAGAATGGAGCGAACCGCTTTCTGGATCGATTTAGGTATGCTTGTCATTATATTCCATCTGGATTTTTCGTCGACGTTCCATTTCAGCAATAGCGCGATCCATGGACCGGGTTGGTTTATCGGCGTACATCACCACTTCCCCGGCCACATTCCGCGCGGCGCGCCCGCAGGTCTGGATCAGCGAACGGGCGTCGCGAAGAAATCCTTCCCGGTCCGCGTCGAGAATGGCGACGAGCGAGACTTCGGGCAGGTCAAGTCCTTCGCGCAGTAAGTTGATCCCAACGATTACATCGAACTCACCGGATCGAAGCCCTTCAAGAATCTCGGCTCGCTCGATCGTTTCCACTTGAAAATGAAGGTAGCGTACCTTGATATTCAACTCCATCAGAAAGTTGGACAAATCTTCGGCCATGCGTTTCGTGAGCGTGGTGACGAGCGTTCGTTCCCCACGTTTAATGCGCTCGTTGATCCGCCCGATCAAATCATCGACCTGACCCGTCGCGGGCCGCACGGTGATCTTGGGATCGACAAGCCCGGTGGGTCGAATAATCTGCTCGACCTTCACGCGGCTATGTTCGAGTTCGATATCCGCAGGCGTCGCCGACACGAAGACAGCCTGATTGACGCTGTTCCAGAACTCATTGAACGAGAGCGGCCGGTTATCCAGCGCCGAGGGCAGCCGGAATCCATATTCGACGAGTGTCTTTTTCCGGCTCTGATCCCCGCCGTACATCCCCCGAACCTGGGGCAGCATGATGTGCGATTCGTCGACAAAAAGCAGATAGTCATTCGGAAAATAATCGATCAGTGTGTTCGGCGGTTCGCCCGCCGCCCGCCCGTCCAGATGCCGTGAATAATTCTCGATCCCGTGGCACATCCCGGTTTCGCGCAGCATCTCCAGGTCGTACATCGTGCGCTGTTCAAGCCGTTGTGCTTCCAGCAGTTTGCCTTCCTTGCGAAGCGTTTGAAGACGCTCCCGCAATTCCTCCTGGATCGTTTTCAGGGCGGTTTGGATACGTTCGGGAGCAGTAACGAAGTGCCGGGCGGGGTAGATAGTAAAGCGGTTATGCTCGCCCACGACCTCCCCGGTAACCGGATCGATCTCCAGAATGCGGTCGATGTCGTCACCCCAGAGTTCGATTCGGTAGGGCCGGTCGCCGTAGCTGGGAAACACTTCCACCACATCGCCGCGAACGCGAAACGTCCCGCGATGAAAATCGATATCGTTACGGGAATATTGCAGATCGACCAGCCGACGAAGCAGTTTCTGCCTTGGGATCGTCTCTCCCGTGGTGATGGGGATCACCATTTCACGGTACTCGTCGGGTGATCCCAAACCGTAGATGCACGACACCGACGCGACGATAATCACATCCCGTCGAATCATCAAGTTCGTCGTCGCTTCCAGCCGTAGCCGTTCGATCTCTTCATTGATGGTCACTTCTTTTTCGATAAAAATATCCTTCGAGGGCACGTAGGCTTCCGGCTGATAGAAATCGTAATAGGAGACGTAATAGCCCACGGCGTTGTTGGGAAAGAATTCCTTGAACTCGCTGTATAATTGAGCGGCCAGGACTTTATTGTGGGAGACGACCAACGTTGGCCGGTTGATTTGAGCGATGACGTTCGCCATCGTGAACGTCTTCCCGCTGCCGGTAACGCCAACCAGCGTCTGAAATTTTTCCTTGTCGCGCACGGCCTGAACCATCTGTTCGATGGCCTGAGGTTGATCCCCTTTCGGCTCGTAATCGGCCACCAGCTCGAAAGGAATCTCCATCACCCCGGATGATTCCCCCCGTTCCGCGCCCTCGTTCATCGCCACAATCTTATCGATCCGCGTTTCCATGCCAACATCTCATTCCATAAACACTGAATGTCAATAGAGTAGTATACCGCACACCCAATGTTATTGACTCAACCGTGTCATCCCCTCGCCCTCTGGGAGAGGTTAAGGTGAGGGAAATTTGTAGGGCAGGTCACGCTTTTGCCCCACCACAACAAGTAATCAAAAAGTTTTTATCCTGCTAATCCATTAAATCCTGGCTATCCAGATTCAGACAAAAAAGACAACAGCCAAGCAAGGCAGGTCACACTTTTCGACCCACCATAAAACCGCTTAATCAAGACGAATTTCAATCCCAGAAATCTCTTTCTCCAGCGCTTTCTTCCCTTCTTCCGTGACGGCAGTTTCATCAAGATACAATTTCTTCAAGTTCACCAGATCCTTCAAACGCAATATTCCTTCATCGGTCACGGCCGCCCCCTGAAGATCGAGCAATTCGAGGTTCTTTAGATTCAGTAGGTGTTCGATCCCTTGGTCCGTAATCCCTTTTCCGCCAAAACCGACCCACAACACTTTGATGTGTGCCGCGTCTTTCAAATGCTTCAATCCTTCATCGGTAAAATTGTTTCTTTGAAGTGCCAGTGAGTCCAATTTTGGCAATTTCGCAAGAATGGCTAACGAGGGATCGCCGATGGGTGAATTCCCGATATGAATGGTTTCCAAATTCTTCAGATCCTTCAAAAAGGAAACACCCGCATCCGAAACTCTCGCTTCCCACATGATTAACTTTTTCAGATTCGTCAACCGGCCCACCATCGGCATCATCCGGTCCGACGCCTGGGTTTTATGGATAAGCAATTCCTGCAATTCTGGAAAAGCGGTCAGGCAATTCAGGATCGAATCGGTCAAGTTCGGGCATTCGATCCGTTGACCCGTTGTATCCTTACCGTAGACAAGATTAATTTTCTTAACGCCGCCCTTCTCGTCGTATTCAATAAATCCGCCATACACTCCAATGGCCTCGATCGCTTCCTTTTTCGTAAATACTGCGGAAGCGTTCTCATCAACTGGTTTTTCCGGATTATACGGTTTGACATTTTCCAGCCGCACGATAATATCCTGAAAATCGTCGTCCATGGTCCCGATCGGCATATCTTCCCAAGCCAGCAGATAAGCGTTGGGCTTTTTAAGCGGATATACCCGGGTGTGCTGCTCCCCATTGTTTTTCTTCTCGTCCGTGAACCATTGGTAATTTTTTCCATACAAGACTTTAATGTAAATTCCAAACGGTTCTGCTCCAGGACGGATTGTTTTTTTTGCCATCGGTCCGTTGACCGATCTGAAAATCCGATGTTGTTTCTGTTTTTGGTACCACCCGCAATCAAACTGAGCACCCGAATTCTTTTGCATGATTTGTATAGTCGGTTTTCCCGTCTTGACGAAGAGAGGAACCTTCACTGGAGTCAGCATCTGAACACCCGCTTTTTTAACGACTTCTTTCAGTGTCGGTTCGCCACCCATTACCATACCCATTCCACCCATACCCACACCGCCCATACCGCCACCACCAAATCTTCCTGCCCGTGGTTTCGGCTTGGGCGGGTCCGGTATGGGAAGACGGGCCAGCGAGACGCCTAAATGGTTAGCAATCACCTCATGCGCTTTCGCCCCAGAGAGATCGACCGCCAGAACCTTCCCCTTTTGGCCGATTAAAAAACGAGCCGGTGTCTGTTTCACTCGAAAAATCTTCGTAAGCGTTTTGCCTTGAGTCTGCGGCCAGGGAATCCCCCACGTTTCGGCCAGTTGATAGACCGACTCCGCCGACCGGTCGATATAAACGCACAATACATTCAACCCCGAAACGTGAAAACGCCGGTATAACACAAACGGCTCCTTCACGGCATCCACAGCATTTGAATCTCCTGCTTTCAAAAAAGACACCAGCAGCAGTTTGTCTTTCGGTGGATGAACCGAAACGAATCTCCCTTCCAGGCTGACCATCTCGATCTTAGATATCGTGTCCCCCGGCTTTAACGGCGAGATCGCCGCATAAACGTTCCCAGCAGCGATGACGGTAATGGCTGAAATAATAAGAATGGATTGAAAGCGATTCATAACTCACCCTCCTAATACGATAAGATGATTAGAACAATCCATCATATAACGTATCACAAAGCAGTAATGTTTAGTATGCAACCGGGTGGATACGAATTTTTTTTATAGAAAACGGCGCTAAGATATGCGTGGCAATAAGTTCGCCTTGCTTACCAGTCCATCAAAAATCAAGAATGACGAATTCGCAACGATGAAAGAAAAACCCGTTCTCCTCATTATATGGCATGGCGCCCTATTCCCTTCCTACCGGAAACCGTTCTGGATCCTCCAGGAAGAGTGCGCCTGGGACGTCCACTTGCTAACCTCGCGCGTCTGGAGCAAGGCAATGCCCCGCCAAACCCATTTTCAATACACCGAAAACGAACCCATTACGCTCCACGTCCATCGCCCCTGGATGAAATTCCACGGTGCGTTTTTCGTCTATCCCTTTTTCCCCGCTGTTTTCATGCGGATCAAACCGGATATCGTCTACATCGTGGAAGAACCGTTTTCGATCATGGGATGGCTCGCCACGTATTGGTGCAAACGGAAGGTTCCCAACATCCCCGTGATTCATTTCACCTACCAGGACATCGACAAACAGTACCCCCCGCCGTTTCGATGGATGGAACAATACGTCATCGAACAGAGCGACCGCATCCTGACTTCCAACATCCAGGGTGGAGCCGTCATCGAACGCAAAGGCTATACGAAAATGTGGGACACGCTGCCCTCGGCGGTCAACCTGGACGCCTTTCCCTATCAAGAACCGCGTCCCGAAACCGAATGCTTCACACTGGGTTACGTAGGCCGCCTCGCGGATGAAAAAGGTTTGGACACCCTGTTCTGGTCGCTCTCGACCCTGAACGACGAGGTCCGCCTTAGGATCGTGGGCGATGGACCGGCGCGCTACCGCCTCGAATTGCTAGCCAAAGAGTTAGGAATATACGAGCGTGTCGCCTTTATCCCGCCGGTCTCTCACGAAGCATTGAGCCAAATCTATCACGAATTCGATGCGCTGGTACTCCCCTCGAAAACAACGCCCAACTGGCAGGAACAATTCGGGCGCGTACTGGTCGAATCGATGGCGTGCGGAACACCGGTAATCGGCTCGAATTGCGGTGCGATCCCGGAAGTGATCGGCAACGCCGGAATCGTTTTCCCCGAAGGGAACGCCAACGCGTTGGCCGATAAAATCATGATGCTTCAGCGAGACATCCGTTTACGGAAAGACCTCTCTTTTAAGGGGCGGATACGAGTAGAGCAAAATTTCTCCGCCGAGCGGGTCGCGCAAAAACTGAATCAACATCTAGCCGAGGCACACCAACATGCACGTAGCGCTTAACGCCCTTCCCATCACCAACCGCAGCGGTACAGGGCGCTACTGCTGGGGTTTGATTCACGGATTTATCTCCGAATTCAGTAACGACGCGCGCCTCTCCATCGCTATCCCAGCATCGTTCAGCATCCCAAACGAATGGCGTCACAAAAAAAATATTCACTTTTACTCCATCCCGATTTCATCGACCATTCAACGGATCGCCTGGGAACAGTGGGCGCTTCCGTCATTCGTGAAAAAATTGCAATGCGATATGCTCCATTCCCCCGCGTTCATCGCGCCCGTGCTTGGGCGAACGCAGGTAAAACAAATCGTAACGATCCACGACCTCGCTTACGAACGCTTCCCACAGACCATTCCCTCCCATCGGCTCTGTTTCTACCGCTGGGCCGTACCGCGTTCAATTCAGAGAGCCGATACAGTCCTGACAGATTCTCAAACCATCGCGGATGAGTTCGAACGCAGCCATGATTCACCGAAACGAATCATCCCAATCCACCTTGGAATCGATCCCGCCAAATTTCAGCCGAATCCAACAAAAGAAGACCATGACCTTCTAGCGCGATTCGGCTTAACCCCGAATTACTTCCTTTTCGTCGGAACGCTCGAACCCAGGAAAAATCTCTCCACGCTTCTTCAAGCCTATTCCCACGCGCGCGAACGAGGATTAAAAACCGCGCTGGTTATTGCAGGGCGATTGGGCTGGATGCAAAAAGAACGCGCATTCAACGTTCCAGGAGTTCACGCGATCGGCCACGTTTCAGACAATTCGATCCCGGCGCTATACCGTCATGCGCGAGCGTTGATCGCCCCGTCTTTATACGAAGGATTCGACTTGCCAGTCATCGAAGCGCAAGCATGCGGAACGCCGGTCATCGCGTCCGATATCCCCGTGCATCGAGAAATTCTGGATGAGTGCGCGCGTTTTATCCCCGTGGAAAACGTGACGGAATGGAGCCGTGCACTCGTAGCGTTTGAAAACAATCCACTGAAAGCAAATCCAAAAAAAATCCGCGGCTGGTCCGAAACCGCCGCGGATACGTATCAAGTCTACCAATCGGTCTATGCGTCCCGTTAAATCGATGACGCCTTTTCCACATAGTAATCCATCTGATCGAAATTCATATAGCGGAATATTTCGTCTTCAAACGGCTTGATTTTCTTAACGGCAACATCCATATATTCCTCCACCGTCGGGATTCTCCCAAGAATCGCGGTTGCCGAAGCCAATTCCACCGAACCGAGATAAACTTGGGCGTCCTTCCCCATTCGGTTGTCGAAATTACGGGTCGAGGTAGAGAATACGTTTGTTGCATCGACGACGCGGGCTTGATTACCCATGCAAAGCGAGCATCCGGGAAGTTCCATCCGCGCGCCCGCTTTTCCGTAAATCGAAAATAGCCCTTCCTCACGAAGTTGCGCTTCATCCATCCGCGTCGGCGGGCACATCCACAGACGGGCCTTCGTAGGAGGGGCGTCTTCAAAAATTTTCGCAGCGGCACGGAAATGCCCGATGTTCGTCATGCAGGAACCGAGAAACACTTCCTGGATCGGATCACCAGCGACTTCGGAAAGCGTTTTAACCGCATCCGGATCGTTCGGGCACGCAACGATAGGCTCGGTAATCGCATCCAGATCGATATCGATCGTCGCCAGAAATTCGGCGTTTTCATCCCGTTCCATCAGAACCGGATTCTCCAGCCACGCTTCCATCTCCCCAATTCGTTGGCGAAGCGTTTCCGCGCTTTGATAACCGTCGGCGATCATAGATTTAAGCAGAGTAACATTACTCCGCAGGAATTCGGAAACCGAATCGATACTCAGCTTGATCGTCGATCCGGCGGCGGTCCGTTCGGCGGTTGAGTCGGTCAGCTCGAAGGCCTGCTCGACGGTGATATCGGGCAATCCCTCAAACTCGATGATCCGTCCGTTAAAGATATTTTTCTTCCCTTTCTTTTCGAGTGTGAGAAGTCCTTGTTTCATGGCGATGTAGGGCACGGCATTCACGGCATCGCGCAATGTAATTCCCGGCTGCAGCGAACCGCTGAACCGTACTAGGACGGATTCCGGAACTTCAAGCGGCATGATTCCCAGCGCCGCAGCGAACGCCACCAGACCCGACCCGGCGGGAAAAGAGACGCCCAGCGGAAAGCGCGTATGCGAATCTCCGCCCGTTCCCAGCGTATCCGGCAGCAGCATTCGATTTAAAAAGCTATGAATAATCCCGTCGCCCGGCCTGAGCGCGACACCGTTCCGTGCGGAGATAAATGTCGGCAGTGTCGCGTGGGTTTTCACGTCGGCAGGTTTCGGATAAGCGGCGGTATGGCAGAACGACTGCATCACCAATCCCGCATTGAAACTCAGGCAAGCCAGTTCTTTCAATTCGTCCGCCGTCATGGGTCCGGTCGTATCCTGTGAACCCACTGTCGTCATCTTAGGCGTGCAGGAAGTCCCTGGATGAACCCCATCGATCCCGCAGGCTTTGCCGATAATCTTCTGTGCCAGCGTATATCCAACGCCTTCTTTGTTCACGAAAACCGGTTTCGTAAAGGTTTCACTTTCGCCATGTCCCAATGCTTTTCTGGCTCGATCGGTCAAATCACGTCCGATAATCAACGGAACCCGTCCACCCGCCCGGTATTCGTCCGCCAGCGTATTCGGTGACAGTTGAAACGTAGAAAGTGTTTCCCCGCTTTCATTCGTCACTTTCCCTTCAAGGGGATAAACATGAATCACATCCCCTGTGGACAGTTTCGAGACATCGCACTGGATCGGCAGCGCACCGGAATCTTCCGCCGTATTAAAAAAGATCGGCGCGATCAATCCCGCCATCATCACCCCGCCCCGGCGCTTGTTCGGCACGAAAGGAATATCATCGCCGATATGCCAGAGCAGAGAATTACAGGCCGATTTACGTGACGAGCCGGTTCCCAGAACGTCCGAAATAAAAACGACCGGGGCTTTTTTCTTCAACTCAGCGATCGTCTCAAGCCCGCCAGGGAATAGAGATTCACCCATAATCGTTGCGTGGAGCGGAATGTCCGCCCGTGTAGAGGCGTGTTGAGCGGGAGACAGATCGTCCGTGTTGATCTCCCCGTCTACCTTATAGACCGTAAGTGTAATCTTTTCGGGAATCTCCGGTTTTTGAGTAAACCATTCCGCGTTCGCCCAGGATTCGACGACTTTCTTGGCGTTCGAATTGGATTTCGATAGATTGAATATCTCATCGAAACGGTCGAAAATCAACAAAGTATTAGAGAGCGCTTCGACGGCAGTATCCGCGAGTTCCTCGACGCTCAAAAACTCGATCAGCGCTTCGATGTTATACCCCCCCAGCATCGTCCCCAGCATTTCAACCGCTTTCGTTCTAGAGAGAAGCGGCGACTGCGCTTCATTTTTAGCGATCTGCGTTAAAAACGCCGCTTTCACTTTCGCCGCAGGATCGACTCCCGGAGAAACCCGCTCGGTCAGTAGTTCCATCAAAAATTCTTCTTCCCCAGCAGGAGGGCTTTTAAAAAGCTCGCAAAGATCGGCGGTTTGAGCGGCATCGAGAGGCAGAGGCGGAATCCCCAAATTTTCACGTTCGGCGGCGTATTGCCTGTATGCGTCCAGCATGGTATCAGCTCCTATAAGTGTCATTATTGTTACGACACGCCTCGTATAAATTGGAAGTAACGCGAAGGGAGGGCACACCGGCTGATTCTCATCATCAAAGGGTGAACCTCATTCAACGGAAGTGCGTGAGGTCGTGCGCAGCATTGGATCGTGATAGTAAACGAAGAGGTATTATATCAATACCGGCAGGTGATTATTAGTGCTTTGAAAATTGTAGCGCAGGCTTCCAGCCTGCATCGTAAGAAGCCTGCGCTACAATAAAAGGCATTACCGGATTAGGACGAAGGCGAATTAGGTGGAGCCGTGATGTTGACAGGTTTGCTTCTGCAACGCGACTTTTTTTCTTGGCAAGAACATTGACCGGTAAAACGCCGGTACATAATTTGGACGATTTTCACCGTACAAAAAACAGCCAGAGCAGCGGCGAAGAATTCCTGTACTCCGAACATGATAATCCTCCTTAACCCAGGCCGATCATACAGCCGATTTGATACGTGAACAACGCGCCAAGATACGCGAGAACGGTCATGTATCCAAAGATCGCCACGGGCCAGCGATACGAATGAGTTTCACGCCGGATAGTCGCCAAAGTAGCCGCGCATTGGCAGCACAGAGCGAAAAAGACCATGATGGACAGTGCCGCTGCGATGTTAAAAAGCGGTGTGCCGTCCGCTAGTTTTGCGCTTCTTATTGCATCGTGTGAATCTTGTGTTTCTTCCCCAGTCTCTCCACCCATGTTGAATATAATACTCAACGTCGCCACGACAACTTCGCGGGCGGGAAAAGACGCAATCACCGCCATTCCAACCTGCCAGTCCCATCCCAAAGGCCGCACAACAGGTTCGATCATCCGGCCCATCCAGGCCAGATAACTTCCCCGCAAATAATCGCCCGCTTCCTGGCGATCCAGCTCATCGATTTGTGCCAGATAGTGATCGCGCAATGCCAGGACACGTGCTATAAACGGCTGGTTTTCAATCCCATCAAATGCGTTCGCATCATTGTTAAACCGCGAATCGCCCTGAATGGCGTCTTCCAATCCGGAGGCGTTCATTCCCAGGGAATAGGTTTCGGAATTCAGAGAAGCGAGCAGTGGAAGCGCTTCCGAAAGATAATCGGATTCCGCCTGAACTCTCAACCGGTTGTATTGCTTGTCGATTGTGTCACTGTGGGGAAAATACGCCAACGCCCAAACCACGACGGTCGAGAAGAAGATGATCGTTCCCGCCCGGATAAGAAATTCTTTGGCCCGGTCGTACACATAGAAAATAATTGTCCGAGGCGTCGGCCATTGATAAGAAGGAAGTTCCATCACGAAAGGAGGCGTTTCGCCTTTCAGGATCAATTTCTTTAAAATCCAAGCAACGGGAATGGCCACGGCGATCCCGATAAAATAAAGAAGAAAAAGTGTTGCGCCTTGAAGATTAAACCAGGTTCCAAGCAAAGGCTGGTTGGGAATAAATGCCCCGATGAGAATCAGGTAGACCGGCAACCGCGCCGAGCAGCTCATCAGCGGGGCCACACAAATCGTCGCGATCCGGTCCCGCCGGTTTTCGATGGTCCGCGTCGCCATGATTCCCGGCACCGCACAGGCAAAACTGGACAGCATGGGAATAAACGATTTGCCGGAAAGTCCGCAATGGGATAAGAGGCGATCCATGATAAACGCCGCCCTGGGCATATAACCGCAATCCTCCAGAATGGCGATGAGGAAAAACAAAATGGCGATTTGCGGAAGAAAGATCACGACCGCCCCCACCCCGCCGATGATTCCGTCGGCGATCAGGCTTTGCAGCGCCCCGGCCGGCATCGCTGCCGTGACCGTTTCTCCCAGCAGCGCAAATGTATGGTCGATGAAGTCCATCAATGGAGCCGCCCAGGAATAGATCGCCTGAAACACCAACCCCATCAATCCAACAAATATCAGAAATCCAAAATATTTATGAGTGATGACGCGGTCGATCGCATCGGACCGAGTCTGCACCGGTCGTTCGGGCCGTGTAATAAAAGGATTCAAAACGCTGGCAATCCAGTCATAGCGGGTTTTCACTTCGATCGCCGCCAAAGGCAACGATTCGTTGACGGATTGCCGGGATTGGTTTAGATGATCTTTAAAGGAATCTCCAAACGTTTCCACAAGACGTTTTTCGGCGTATCCACCGTGGTCGGTCAACGCGCGAAAAATTTCAATTTCTGATATGGGGCGATCGAGATTTTCTTTATGGTCCGATATCCATTCTTTGGTCCGGTAGACCGCCAGGCGAAATTCTTCAGGAAACACGGACGTTTCGTGGGAAACATTTCTTGAATTTGCCAACGACTCATCGATGGCTTCGTAAAGACGGTCGATCCCCTGCCGTCTGTTCGCGCAGGTAGGAACGACGGGTATCCCCAGTTTTCGAGAGAGTCCTTCGGCGTCGATTTGAATCTGTTTCGCCTCGGCCTGATCGATCATATTCAGCGCAATCACAACCGGCTTCCCCAATTCCAGCAATTGAGAAACAAGGTAGAAATTTCGATTGATGTTGGACGCGTCGACGATGGCGACGATCGAATCGATCGGCGCTTCTCCTTCTTGCTGTTCGAGGAGAATATCCGTCACGACCATCTCGTCGGGGGATCGGGCCGCCATGCTGTAGGTCCCCGGCAAGTCAACCAATTCGATTTTAGAATGGGATAGATCGAAATACCCGGTTTTTCGTTCAACGGTCACGCCGGGGTAGTTACCGGTTTTCTGATTCAAACCGGTCAAGGCGTTGAAGAGAGTGGTTTTACCTGTGTTGGGATTCCCGGCAAGCGCGACTCGAATGACTCTTTTTTCGATAACTTGTTCGGTCTGTAAATCCGCTCTGTTATTCATTTTCGATCGGGATGAAGAGGACGATGGCGTTCCATAAAGAAAAAGCAAATACAGTCAAAATTATCCGTTCTCTCAACGGCGTTCTAAACACTGGGCAGAATGTAGGGTGGGTCACGCTTTTCGACCCACCATCCCTTGCTAAACACTGGGCAGCAGGGCCAGAGAAACGTTTTTCAATTGGTTCTTCCGAACGCAAAAGCGCGAATCACCAATCCCGAGAACCATCAAGTGTCCCGCGTGGAGAACATCGATCGTCTCTCCGGGGAACAGCCCGAGCTCTTGCAAGCGGGCATAGATAGGCGCGCCGCCGTCGATACGGGTCACGATGCCTGAAGTTCCTTTGACGCAGTGACTCAGTGGTTTCTCGGACATCAAATCAATTCCTTTCATTTCGTCTGCAAAGTCTGACTTCTTACCGGACCGTCGGTGACGGGTCTCCAGCCGGTTGATCGATCGGGCAGTGTAGAAATTTTGACGTGTTGGGCAGCAAGCATTCGCCATTCGGCTGGCAGAGCAGACAAGGACCATCGCTATAATGACATAAATCTTCCTGACTGTTGAATTCCTCCAGGAATTTTTCCAAACGGTCTTTGTCGGACAGCAGCACTTGGAGAAATCGAACCAGGGCGCGTGACGAGTCATCGCACAATAGATGTTCCATCTTGCAGGCATCCGCGTGGGCCACTTCATGCGGAAGCCCCAGCACGTTCTCAAAAAAACAGGACAGCAATATAAAATTATGCTCGACCGTCTTCGCGACGTTGGTCCCCTCGTCCGACAACAATAAAAAGCGGTTGGGATCTTCCGCAACCAGCCCTTTTTCTTTCAAGTGAGAAAGCGCCAGCGACGCCGCGCCACGGGATATCCCCAAAAGCCCGGCGACATCCGTCACACGCGCATAACCCAGCTCGCCGCGCAGATGATCGACCGCCATCAGATAATGCGCCACCGAATGGGTGACTTTATTATCTTCAAAGGCCCGCCAAAAGGATGAATCATTCGTGATTTGCATGGGTTTTCATTAAACCTATCCAGAATCAAATTTAGGTCCCTTTTATTAACAAGGTCAATTGATTGATAAAATCACCAAATTTCAAGAACCTGGACATTTGTTAAGCAAGCATAACACGTGTTCGGCCACTTGTCAAGCCTGCTTGCTAAATTATCACATGAAATTTTTACAAAACCTTAATAAACGATTAAAAATATCCGTTTTTTTGTTTCTAACTCCATATAATTCAATGCGTTTTAGTGATTAAGAATTAAATTGTAAACAAGGCTTGACTTGTCTATACATTTTTTCATATAATCGGGAAAGTTGATAGAATTATAAATTTATAGAAAGGGGGGATACGGGAGCAATATGTAGAAAAACGTGTTTATCGAATGATTTGTAGGTGGAGGTAACGAGGGTTTTAATCCAATGCGTCAAAGATTCTACATGAAAGGAATGACAAATGAAAAAAATTTCGTTGTTTATTATGTTAGTAGGATTGTTCGCTTTTGTTTCAGTTTCGTTTGCCCAGGAATTGCCCTTTAATCACGAGGATGCAGGTGTCGAGGTTTTAGTCTCGGACAAAGTGTTCTTTAAGTCAGACGTGGCGATGGGTAAATACTGGGAACCGTTCACGGATATTTTCGGTGATGGAACGATCGCCGTGATCGCCGGAGCCTTTCCCGATGATATGCCCGGTGAGGCAAACGCTAAAGTAGCGTTTATCAACATGGATGGATCCATCGAGGAATATTGGGCGTTCTATACCGATGCCGGTGATCCTTATGCGGGACCGTTCAACGAAGCGCGGAAAGATGGAAATCCGCCCCGCATCGCTTGCGACCGCCGTCCTGGTGGAACGGCGTATGTCACCGGATTCGAATCAACTCCGTTCCTATACGATGAGTTCCTGACCGATGGTCGTTGGGAAAAAGAATTCGGCTATATGGATAGGCAACTGGCCGCCGTACAGTTTTTCAATAAAACACCGGCAGGTCCGGTTCCCTTCTCGAATGTGATTGACCCGGTCTACGGTTCGGGCACGATCGCTGGAGATCAAACCGACCAGATGCGTTTTGGCGGTGACATGCGAATTCTTTCCAACGGCAATATCCTGGTTATCCCAGAGGATCGTAACAACGGCGTTTTTGGCGGCCGAGCGGCCATTGCGACCATTTTCGACGGTCAAACTGGCGCCATCGTCAAAGATCCTTTCAACGCCGCTGGCGATGACGCAAGCCATAGTATCTGGTCTAACGTTGTCGCGTACAATGGCGGATTTGCCGTTCGGACGGAAGGCATCATCACCCTTTACGACAACGATGGTAACAAAAAGGGCGAACCCATTGTGCAAGATGTATGGACCACGGTCCAGGATACAGGCCGCGGAGATGGAACCCGGATCGCTGCTTCGATCGACGGAGATTTTGTTTATATCCTCGGTAAAAGCGACACCGGCGATATGGTGGTTTCCACCCTCAACGCCCAAACGGGCGAACCAGGCACTGAAGTCGTCGTCAATGAAATCGAACTGTGGGATGTCGGAACGTTCGATCGCGGCGATCTCGCCGTGGACAGCAGCGGAAATGTCTGCTTGGCGTATGTTTTCGATGACGAAGACGCCGACGTTCAGCAGCAGATCGTGGCTCGGATTCTCGATAGCAACTTGGAACCGGTTACCCCAACGTTTTTCGCATTTTCCGATTACGACCGGTTTACCGACGCGGAGAAAATCGGCGTGATGTCCAAAGAAGTCAATGTCTCGATGGACAACAACCGGATCGTTATTGCCGCGAATGGTAATACCATCGATCCAGACACGGGCGAAATGACTCCCGATGAACACGCGTTTGCCATTGTACTGAAGAATCCTTTTGGTACAGGTGAAGTTCCTGGTGCGGGGATTCCGATATACGAAACGGGCAACGTTCTCGCGGTCGGGATTTACAATGACAGCACGACCAGCAGTGACTTGATCGGTTCGGCTGAATTGTCCGACAACAATGGAGCTGTTTATGTAAACGGCGAATTGGGCAGCTGGGTTTCATCCACGGAATTCTTGTGGAAAGTCGTCTATCATGACGATTTAACGGGCGCGGAAGAGCCTGGTTGGCAAACCCCCGAATTCGATGACAGCGGTTGGAATAGCGACACCACCCTCGGATTCCCCATCGGTCATGGATCCAGCTCTGAAGAGGGGAAATATGATTTGCCTCTCGAAACGAGCGATGAAACCGTTTACGTCCGTTGCGTATTCGACGCGGTCGATGCGGTATCCATCAATCAAATGACTGTGAAAATCGCCGGTGACGATATGGCCGTTGTATGGTTGAACGGTGTATATGTCGGATTTTCCGGCCTGGGTGAAAGCGATCGAGGTGAAACCCCTGAAAACTTCACGTTTGATTCAGGTGTTGCAAGCGGAAGCTACGGAGCCTGGGATCAAGGCGATCCCTTCGCCTTCACAGGAACCGGCACCGCTGAATTCACGGTCGATGTCCAACTCGAGGGTGGCGGTGGAGCCGCCGGAGCCATTGGAATTTTCGACGCGAACGTGGATATCGACAACGGCAATCTGGGCGCCGA
>CAZSIZ010000050.1:18636-26227 GCA_964606645.1 uncultured bacterium | reverse complement strand
AAGATGTCCAAAAAAATGGGTCGATTTAGGAGTGGATTTGCGAGGTCTGTAAAAGGAGAAGCAGCCAAGCGAACAAGAATTCTCATCCGGGAAATCTGTCGAACAAACGAGGTAATTAAAGGGTACATAGAGCAACAAGACCTCGAAAAGGAAAATGACTTTCGATTTACAGAATCTTAAGACGGCTTCAGCCGTATTCTAAATCCCTCGCCTTCAGGCGAGGGTCGTTTAGTCTGGCCCTCGGCAAAAAACTGAATCTGGTGTTACGGCTGGAAACTTGGGATAACGAGCTGGTGATCGTTCAAGGCAATCTATTCGATCCCGTATTGACGATCGAGGAGAATCAGGGAAACGTTCGTTTGCTGGTGAAACTGGACGGTGTCCAGCCGATAGTGGAGAACTCGGATCGTGTGATATTGCAAACGGCTTTCGCAAAGACATCGTTGACTTGTGCGCTTGCGGGAGCGTCCGCGCTTCGACTTGGCCCCTTGGAATCCAGGGGGAAGCCAAGTAAACCAAGGTAGGACGATGACCAACTGTTTTGTGCGTCAGATCATTTGTGCGGGCGGCTGTTCTTCGAAGCGGCCAGTTCGCCTCTTCGCTGGAAACCTGCAGGTGCGGCGGAGCCCGTGCGATTGGCGGACACAGGGATGGCTCGCGTAGAACGCAGCAGTGAACGCGTATCGAAGGGGGCGCCTTTCGATACGGAACAGTTTCTTGATGTGCTGCATCTGAAGAACGGAGAAGTCATCCCGTGCCAAGTCTCGTTTTATGATGAGAACACCCTCAGTTTTCAATCGCCGTTTATCAGGGGGCGAAAGATCGACACGGCGCACGTGAAAGGGATCGAATTCACAGGAGGAACGTCTGGTGCGTGGAACAAGGACACCGTCATCATCGAAGGCATGAAATTTGAGCATGCGTTAACCGTTCCGCGTTTCAAACGCGACAATCCACCGAACCACATCCTGGTGGCGAAGACCGATGATTTGAAGCGAGGCAATTTACTAGTTATCACCAGTCAGACGATTCAGTTTGAATCGAAACTACGGGAACTGACCGTTCCAGTCAATCGCGTGGCGCGGGTGGTCGATGTCAGAAAACCGGAAGAAGATACTGACGAACCTGCAACCGTTACCGACGATCCCGAAGGCACCGTTCGAGCAACCTTGTACGACGGCTCGATCCTGATGTTTGAAGCGATTGAATCCAGAGACGGTCGGCTGTTGGGCCGTTCACCGATCTACGGAGAGATGTCAATTCCCACCGAGAGCTTTCAGCAAATAAACTTTGGGGGTTTTGAAAAGAGAACTTCAAGCCTCTATTTAACGAATGGATCATCCAGCAGGACAAGGAACCGGAATACGGTAAACAGTCGGATTCATAAGGAGCGGCAAATCATTCACCCAAAACATCCTTTTCCAATTGCAAATAATGGTTAATTAAATCATCTGCAATTCGTTGGTTGTATCGGTCCCACTCAAAATCTTCACACCGAATACACTCGCTTTGAAAAATCCCCTTGCGTACCAACAAACGTTTAAAAAACGCAATGGAAATGGTTATTTCTTGATTGGTGAATGAAAGTACGGGAAGAAGCCGGTGAAACAATTCCAATGCTTTTTCTCGTTCCCCATTTTGATGGCATTGAAATATCGCTCGATAAACCCGAATCATGGAACTTTCCGGAATCATGGCGTCTATTTCCCGGTCCAGCGATTCAATCAATTGCGGGATAGACCACCCCCCGCAAAGATACATTTCATCTCCCAATTCGTCTCTTGCTTGAGTGAATTTAGAGCCGGCGGGAACTGTTTCAATTTTGAATCCGGCTAAAGTTGGAATCGATTCACACAATTCCTTCATAATCGATAGTGGTAATCCATAACGGTTCCAGCATAAATCCTGAATAAGTAAAGGAAGATGGCATGCAGAGGCGATGGATTGGAAGAAAGGAACAATTTTTTGTGCTGAATCATAAAGAATATCGGGCACTGCAACCAGATAAGCCGCAGCGCCGATCTCTTCAGCCTGCTTGGCATATTTCAGGCATTCTTTTTCATCGAATGCAGAGGCCCCGGCGATTAAGGGAATTCGCCCATTCACAAATTCTACGATTTTTTGTAGTAAATCAAGCCGCTCTTTTGGGGTGAGATAGCCTACCTCGCTGGCCACAGCCGGTGCAAGGAATCCATCAACATCGGCAGAAATTGCATCTTCGATCAATCGTTCAAGCGAAACATAATCAATCTCCGCCTTTGCAGTAAAGGGCGTTTGTAAAACAGATACAAAACCTTTGGGTAGAGGATTTTTCATAATTATCTCAATCCTGTTTTAAATGATTCTAGGGATGTTCCAAAACGTAATTCCACAACTATCTTACTATTTAGTTTCATTGAATTTACTATAATAATTCTTCCATGTTAAGCCGCTCGGTTAAAAGCCGATCTTGGCAAGTAATATTGGGAAATTGTGATGAGATTGTTGAACAAAACCGCTACGCGGTAGAAATTCTCAAAGACCCGCTTTAATTCCAAATGTCTTCTATTCGCTGTCGGAGTCCTCATGTATCGTCATTTCGGTGAAACGCTCTTGAGAGCGAACAAGCATTGAACCGAAAAGATAGGGACCATGAGTCAGCTCCGAGAGTATTGGAAATGTCACCGGCCTTGTCCTTGGTTGTTTCCCTCGCGCACCACACCGACTCACATTTCGTCCAATACGCTTTCCAAAATATTCAAAGCCGCCTTGATCGAAAGCGGGATCGCCAAAGAGGCGACGATTCGAAGCTTGCGTCATTCCTTTGCCACTCATCTTCTGGAAAGCGGCGTCAACTTGCGGGTGATTCAAGATATCTTGGGCCATAAAAATCCGAAAACCACTGCGATCGACACCCACCTGATCCAGCTAGGTAGGGTGGGTCACGTTTTTCGACGCACCATTGTCAATGCAGGATGTCTCAAGAACTATTAATCCAGATAGAATGAATGCAGTCCAAGCGATTAGATCAATCCCAGGCGGCTGAGTTCGTTGTGCAATTGTTGGGGGGATTGAAAGCGGATGGCGGCGATCCCCGCGTCACGTGCGCCTTGAGCGTTAGCTTCCAGGTCGTCGATGAAGAGGGTTTCCTTCGGGATAAGATTGTACGTATGTAATAGATACTCGTAGATGGCCCGGTCAGGTTTCGATGCGCCGACCCGGTAGGATATCACCATCCCGTCGAAGCGATCCAGGAAGGAAAACCGTGGGCGTATCGCTTCGAATGATTCACGGATGAAGTTGGACAGCACGTACAGCCGATAGCCGTCCGCTTTGAGTCGGTCCAGGATTTGGATCGATTCGGGGATGGGTTGAAACATCTCAAACCATTGCTCGAAGAATGTTTGGATACCCTCCGCCAGCGAAGGTTCGCGTTCGATAAAGCGCTGCCGGGCTTCATCCACGCTCAGCCGCCCGCCGTCCAGTTCCTTCCACTCCCGGCTTTCGATAATCAATTCGTAGCACGCCCGTCCGGTTTCCCGATCGCCCAGAATCGTCTGCATGAA
This sequence comes from uncultured bacterium, assembly GCA_964606645.1. Lineage (GTDB taxonomy): Bacteria > Hinthialibacterota > Hinthialibacteria > Hinthialibacterales > Hinthialibacteraceae > CAZSIZ01. The sequence continues at coordinate 22,682 of CAZSIZ010000050.1, read as the reverse complement.
TTCAAGGGGATGGTAAGTGAGGAGCACGTTCCCCAGATCGAATACGACATTTTTAATACAATGGGTCATGGGTTATAAGTCCAGCGCCTTCGCTCACACGGCGTACCGTTCTGCGATCGCGGCTTCCACATCGACAATCGTGCCTGAAAAGGGGCCGGGCGTCTCCATTTTCAACGAGGTCAGCGCCGACGCGAACCGGCAGGATTCTGCGGGCGAATGATTTTTCCGCCAGTAGCAGTACGTGCAGAAACAGGTATCGCCCCGGCCCGTCCGTCCGGAAAGATTCTTTGCGGTGAAGGGAGAGAAATGGGCCGCTCCTTCCGCGAAGACGAGCACTCCGGGAGAACTCGTCACCATCACTTCATCCGCGCCCCATCCGTGAAGCATCCGTGCCGCTTTTTCGATATCCGTTTCGCCGGTCAGAATCTCCGCTTCGGCGGCGTCCGTTTTCAGGTAGGTGACATGGGGGATAATCTCCCGCTTGCGGTCCCAATCCCTGAAGACCATCGGGCCGTTTTCGTTGACGCGGATAAATCCTTGAACGTCGGTGGCGATTTTCCCGCGTTTCGCCAGTTCCACGATCAACGCTTCGGGAAACTCGCCTTGAATCAATCCGCCGAGATAGTAGCAATCCGCCTGGATGTCATCGGGAATATCCTCGATCGTGAACGGATCGGCGACGCCGATCGCTTCGCATTTCCGGCGGTCACGGTCGGGAGTGGAATAGGTGTTTCGGATCGAGGTCGTCTGCCGGGAATTACGATATATGTAAGGGACATTGTGTTTGGAAAAAATCTCCAGCGCGGAGAGGTCGTCTTCGTTCAGTTTGGTCAGCGCGGTGATGTCGGCCCCGATCCGTATTGCCGTCACGGCGGAATAGACGACGGCTCCTCCAATGGAGAGTTCCCGGTCGTCCGGTGTGATGTTTTCGTCTTTGGAGACATGGCCCACAATCAGCATATCGTACGTTTTCATCATAATAAAATTCTTTCGTTCTTCTTGATAAACTATACTCTAAACCCTAGCCCCTAAACCCTGCTTTTGTTATTCTTTGGCTTTGACTTTCCATAGGGTTGAGGAGAGGACCACTGCTACGATGGCCGCTCCTAGCCAGAAAGTGATGGCGTGGTTGAAATTGTGAACGGTTTGGCCGTCGACGACGGTCTTGCCCGCTTCGATCAGATCGCCGCTTACCCATTCCTGGATAGCCGCGCCGAGATAACTGAAGACGCCCACCATCCCCATCGCCGCGCCGGTCGCCCGTTTCGAGCAGATATCCACCGCCATCAGTCCACCGAGAAAGACGAGCAGCCCTCCCAAGCCGAATCCGAACATCGCAAGGCCCAGCAGATGAAGGAAATTGATTTTCTTCCCGGCGTGCAGTGTGGTGCCCGTGTCCAGAATGTGGTAATCCATCAATCCAAGCATTCCCCGCCCGGTGTGAATAATCCAATAGTCACGCTCCACGCTGTTTGAATCGTTATAGGTTTTGTTCGACAGAGAAGCCCCATCGGGCAAGGTAATATGATTGTCTTCAAATGCCTGAGTGATTTCGGCGGGTATCGTTTCCGCGTTCAAGTGTTGGGTAAATGAAGAATCCAGGTTGAAGAGATGGGTCGATGGAGCGGTAAAAAGAATAACCAGCCCCGCGATTTCAACCAGTCCATAGAAAAGCGCGACCACGTTTCGCCTCGACTTGAAGAAGAAATCGGAGACGAAACCGGACGAAATCGCCCCGACGGTCTCGATCAACTTGGCCCAGCCCATAATCGCTCCCGCCGCGACGAGCGAATACTCCTTGGCTTCCTGCAGGTACATGACACCCCAACTGCTGACCCCGTATCGTCCGACATACATACAGGAGCTGCTGATTCCCAATATCCAGACGAAGGGATTCAACAGCACTTCTTTCTGCGATTGCCAGATCGAGACGGTTTCGGTTTGACTGTCGCCGGAGCGATCGTTTTTGTAATCGGCGACAGTCGGCAGTCCGAACGTTCGTGGACGGTCGGCCAGGAAGATCGCCATCAGGATCGCAACGGCGATGGAGATGCCTCCCGCGCTCCAAAAGCCCCACCGCCAGCCGAAATACGAGATCACAATCGCCGTCATTACAAATGTAATTCCCTCGCCGATGCTGTGCGCCGCGCTCCAAAGGCCGTATCGTGTGCCTCGTTCGCGGTTGCTGAACCATTGAGACATGACGACCACACTCGGCGCGCATCCCATCGACTGGAAGCATCCGTTGAGGAACCATAGAACGAGAAAGGCGTAAAACACACTGGAAAAGCCGAAGAGGATATTGATCACGGAAGAGACGAGCAGGCCGGTTGTCATGAACTTTCGCATGTTGCAATGATCGGCGATGAATCCGTTGATCAGTTTGCCGAAGGCGTAGCTCAGCCAGATCGCGAAACCGATTTTCCCCAGCTGGGCGGCGTCGAGAATGCCGCTGTCGATCATCGGTTTCTTCGCGACGCTGATGCTCAGACGGGCGACATAATAGAAACTGTAGCCGAAGACGATCGCCAGGAAGACTTCCCAGCGCTTTCGTTCGTACATCCCTCGGATTTTCTTCTCGTCGTCTAATAAGGGCTTATCCGGGCCGGTGCGGAAATAATTCGCAATGCCTTTCAGTACACTCATAACACGTTCTCTCCCTAGTGGTTTGTCACGCTTGAAATGATGGGTTGGGTTGAACGTGGGCAGGCACGGGGGCCTTCCCTTAAATGTTCCTGTTACCCATTGAAACACGTGTGACAGAGTACTAGCAGTGTGTCCAATTCATTTTGCCGGGTCGTGTTTCCAGTTTTCCCTCACCCTAACCCTCTCCCAGAGGGAGAGGGGATTTGGTCACCCGACACTTTTGGTCGGACAGAGTACTAGCAGTCAGATAATTATTTCGGTAATCCGGCGATGATCCCGCGCAGGTGCTTCACATCCTGGCGTAAAATCTCCGCCCGATTTTCTTTCGGGAAGTGGCCGAGCGAATCGTCTTCGATGCTGACGTAACCGCGATACCCGGCTTGATGTAATTGAGTGAGAATTGCCTTGAAATCCAGATCGCCTTCGGCCACTGGCACGGAATTCTTCCCGTATTCCCATCCTCGTGGCCGCATCACTTCTATTTTCTCTTTTGGATGGGCGACGTTTTTCGCATGAAAATGTTTGGTGCGGGGGATATATTCCTTGACGAATTCGTAGACTTGCGAACGGGGAAAGCCGTACCAATAAAGATTGGTCGGATCCAGACAGATATTGAACTCGTCCGGTGAGAACGCTTCGAGCACCGGGCGCAGGTAGTCCGGGCGATTCCAATAATGCTGAAGGTTTTCGATGCCGATCGCCACCCCATGTTTTTTCCCTTGGGCGACGAGTTCTTTCAAGACGGTAATGGCATGTCGAACGATCGCTTCGTCGGAAATCGATTCTTTCGGTTTCGAGATGCCCAACGGGAAATAGACCCATTTCGCACCGACGTGAGGCGCGTTTTCGATCAGTGTCATCGCCCAGTCCGGCGCGGACGGTTTCGCGGAAAGGTCGAGCCGGATTCCCGCACAGATCACGGGTGTGATCAGCCCGTTCGCCCGGGCGTCCTGACGGATTTTCTTCGCGTTTTCGGGCGTATCCAGCCGGTAGGGCGTTTTGCCGTCCACGTACACCCGCGAGCAGATGAGATCGGAACCGACCGAGAGTTCAAGCCCTTTCACGCCGACGGATTTCGCCGCTTCCCACGTGTTTTCCGAATCGACACTCCCCAGAAGCGGGTTGCAGACGATCACCTCCATCCCGCGCGAACTCGTCTCACTGGCGAACCCATTCGCTGCGAAAAAAAATGTTATTCCGATCAACACAACGAACTTCTTTCTTGCATACGTTGTATCATAAGCCATCGTTCTTTTCCTTTCTGTTTGTCGTATTTCATTTGTAACATTCTAGCATTTGTCAGTTGTTTTGTGGTGCGGGCTTCCAGCCTGCTTCATGTCACTAATAAGGCGGGGAGCCCCCCCCACCAATAAAGTCCCGTTTTGGGTAGGTAATAGACC
>CAZSIZ010000050.1:0-18626 GCA_964606645.1 uncultured bacterium | reverse complement strand
CAGCCTGCGTCGTGAAAGAATGCAGGCTGGAAGCCCGCACCACAATTCATGACCGTTTTGCGATCGATAAGAGACGATAGCCCTATTTTGGATAGCCGGTGGCTAAGATATAAATCGGTTTTTCTTCTTTGGGGATGCCGAGGATTTTCTGCTCGTCCGGCGAGACCGGGGCACCGATGGGCACGGCGGACATCCCCAGTGGGATCGTCTGAAGCAGAAGATTCTGGGCGGCGTGTCCCCCTTCCAGATAGATATACCGTTTGGCTTCATCCACACTGGCTTTCTTTTCCGTGCGCGCGAAAACGGCGCTGATGACAAACACGCAGCGGGATTGATGGGTCGAAGTGGCCACGACGGATTTCGATATTTCATCCCACACATTCCCCGGCCGAACTTTCACGACTGCGTGATCTTTCGGAATATAATGAAAAACTCCGGTAGGGAGGACGACGTAAATTTCCAGCGGATAGGCCCCGAATGCGGATGGGGTCGTTCGGTGTTGGTTTTCCGGCCGGTTGATCCCCTGCGCCGCCCATAGCAGTTGTCCGATTGCTTTCCAATCGGGCACTCTCTCGCTGAACGCCCGGCTCGAATGCCTTTTCCAAAACGCTTCTTCGAGCGAGAGGCTGCCTTGGGCGATCGGTTTGGGCAGCACGATCTTCTTCGCGTCTTCGGATGAGACTCCCGCTAAAGCGGAACACACGATAAAGAGAATTGAAACGATGACGATATTCCATGTACGGATTGGCATTAGGACTCCTCCTACTATTCTTTTCGCGAAATTCGATCGTTGATCTTCATGGCGAGATACGGATCGAAAACCGGCGCGCCGCCCATCAGCACCGCGTCGGAACCGGCGTCCAGATAATCCATCGCCGCATCGGGCGACACGACTCCACCGACAGACAAGATGGCCTGGTTCGATCCAACGTTTGACCTTGCCTCCAGAATCATCCGCGTATGAGTCAGGCACGGCTCGTGAGTCGCCCAGCCCAACACACCGGCGGTCTCTTTTCCTGGGCCGAACGCGGGTGTGCCGTCGGGATTGCAAACACGTTTCGACAGGCAATTGACAAGCGTCAAGCCATTCGCAAACGGTTCCGTCTGTTTCAGAAAATCCATGTAAGCGTCCGTGTCGGGAAGGACTCCGATTTTGAAAAGCAACGGTGTCCCGGAAGGCAGCGCGTTTCGGATACGCTCTCCAATCATCCGCGTCGAATCGGCGTTGTGATAGATCGCTCCTTCCGCCGTGCAGACGTTGGGGCAGGAGAGATTGGCCTCGACGATATCAGCCCCCGCTTCGGCGGCCCAGGCAGCGCATTGAGCGTAATCGTCGGCCAGCGTGCTGAGATCGGGTGATTCGCCGGGCGTCCCTACGACGCTGACGATCAGAACCTGCCCCAGTGAGAGAGACGCCTTTGCTTTGGACACGTCGTCCCGCCACTCCTCCGGTCCGGCGGACGGCATCCCGAAGCAGACGGACGCGGTCAGTTTTTCCAGTTCGTTATTCGGCGTCCGGTGGGCGATGAGCGGGGTGTCATCATCGACGGACAGCGGTTCGTTGCAATCCAGGAAAATCCAATTGGGCAAGGGATAGCAGGGACGAAACGAACTTCTGACGGTTTTGTAGGTGAGAATATCGAAACCCAATCGAGCGTAAGTCGACACCCACCGGGAATTCAGCAGAATCCCCGCCGAGATCCCCACCGGTGAGTTCAGCGAAAATCCCAGCAGCGAACGAGACGGTTTAGCCGACTGTTTGGGAAAAATCCCGGAAAAATCCGGTCCATTTTCGTAGTTCCATTGATAGGTTTTATCGAAATGATACGCCGTCATCCCACGCTCCAAAGATATTATCCAAGTTCTGATTGAGATATGTGACTCAACGCTTTTTACCCAATTCCATAGGGTCGAAAAAGGCTTGAACATCCGCAAAAGCAGACATGCTATTCACTGCTCGAATAAAGGACTGTTTCGCTTTATCAGAATCTCCAATATTCAGGAGATTCAATCCTTCAACAATATTGTCTCTAACTGTATTCGCCCAAATGGCATACCTTGAAAACACTGCTTCACCATTACCAATCTGATTGATTACAGCGCGCTCGAATCGTCCCCATAAAGGATCGATACCACCATCGATATAAGCGTCAGATAGGATTAACTCATCACGTGAATACTGTTCTGTAATCCTTATAAGTTTCTCTTCCGTTAGCGAATTCTGATAATCAATTTTTTTATTATCCTTCGAATCCATATTAATCCCCTTGATTTATAATTTTATACAGAAAACTGATTCTATCGGACTTATTTCTCTATCCCTTAATAAGTGTTTCACGCTTCTTTTCAAGCCGCTCGACTTGAGGTATGGTCAAGAAAGTTCAATCTGCATTTCAATTAAGAAAGGGTCATCGTGATGAAGATTACACCGTTCAAAACCGTGTTTCTACCCTTGCTGCTTCTCTGCCTGTTTTCATTACCGCTTACGGCGGATTCGGATGAATGGACCTCGCTGTTCAACGGAAAGGACCTGTCGGGCTGGACAGGCGTGAACGAGGTGACGTTCGATGTGCATGAAGGCAATATGCGCCTGGTCAATGGCATGGGATGGCTGCGCACAGATCGCCACTACGACGATTTCATCCTCGAATTCGAGTGCAAGGCTTTGGTGGACAAATATGACAGTGGGATTTTCTTTCGCTCCGGGCTGGAAGGAAAACCCTGGCCGGGCGTCGGCTTTCAAGTCAACTTACGATACGACGCCCTGGGAACCCTGGTTCGAGGCCGCCGGCCGATGTTTAAACCCGATATAAAGATTCCCGTCGGGGAATGGATGAAATTTCGCCTTGTCAGCCAAGGCGAGGAAGCCTCGCTTGATATTAATGGCGAAACGGTCTGGGAAGCGGACTTCATCGAACCGGAAAACGGCTATATCGGCATCCAGGCCGAAAACCGCGCGTTCGAGTTCAGAAACATCCGTATCCAGGAAACCGGTTACACTAATCTTTTGGAAGGCAAGGGAAAGGATTTCAAACATCTGACCGTCCACGCTGGATCGAAAGACGCCTGGAATCTCGATTCCGACGGTGTGCTCGTCTGCACGGGCGGGGGAGGCGGCTGGATCGGGACGAAGACGGATGATTATTCGGATTTCGTGCTCAAACTGGACTATTTCGTCCCGAAGGAAGGCAACAGCGGCGTCTATATCCGCCGTCCCAAAGAGGGAACCGGCTCTAAAACCGGGATGGAAATCCAAGTCATCGACGACGACGCCAAGCGTTGGGGAAAACTCAAAAAGTGGCAGCTGACGGGAGCGATCTACCGTGAAATCCCGCCCTCGATACGCGCCACACGCGAGGCGGCCACCTGGCAGACCATGGAGATCGTCTGCTTGAAAAACAAGGTCAGCATCTACAACAACGGCATTCAAATCGTCGACGCCGACCTGGACGAATTCACGAAGTCGCAGACCGAGGCGAAACCGCTCAAGGACCGGCCCCGCAAAGGCTTCATCGGTTTCCAGAATTACGACGGCCCGATCCAATACCGCAACGTCCGGCTTAAACCGATCAGTGAATAACAAATGTCAAGCAACGTCAGTCTCCTCTCCCTCTGGGAGAGGATTAAGGTGAGGATTAATTCTCAGTCATCCAAAACCAAGTGAGGTAATCAATCATGAATCGAAGAAAATTCATAGCCGCTTCAGTAACCGCAGCAGCCGTATCCGCCAATGTAAGCCACGCATCCAGCGCATCCGGCAAGCAGCAATACATCGAGTTCCGGCGCTATCACACCCTGCTGGGATCAAAGAAAGGCCTGCTCAATGCGTTTCTGAAAAACGCGGCGATTCCCGCGCTCAATCGAATCGGGATTGGTCCTGTCGGCGTATTCAACGTCAAGTACGGCCAGCAGGACCCCACGCTCTACGTGCTGCTTCCGCACGATTCGATGGAATCGGCCATGACGGCCACTCGCCGCCTGATGGACGATGAGGAATATCTTTCCAAGGGGGCTGAGTTTCTCGATGCGCCGCTATCCGATCCGTCATACGTGCGGCTGGAAAGTTCTCTGATGCGGGCGTTCAGCGGGATGCCGAGCGTGGAAATTCCCGAAGCGGTCAAAGGCAAGAAATCGAGAATCTTCGAACTTCGCACCTATGAAAGTCATAGCGAGAAAGCGGCGAAGAAGAAAATCGAGATGTTCAACGAGGGCGGCGAGATTCAAATTTTCCGCGACACCGGGTTGCAACCCGTCTTCTTCGGCGAATCGCTCATCGGTCCCAAGTTGCCGAATCTGGTTTATATGCTCGCTTTTGAGGATATGGATCAACGGAATAAAAACTGGGGTCAATTCGGAAGCTCGGCTGGGTGGAAAGCGCTTCGCGTCAAACCGGAGTATAAGGATACGGTCTCCAATATCTCGGATGTCATACTACGACCCGCGTCGTTTTCACAGATTTAATCACGGAAAATAATCTTCACCGAAATAAAAAATCCGCTCCGGTACGCGTTGATACTGGAGCGGGTTTTATCAATAACGGAAGAAAACAATTACGTTCGAGTTTCCCGCAGGGGATCCCAGCCGATCCGTTTGCCGGTGCGGTAGGAGATGTTGGCGAGATGCGCGCCGATGATGACCCGGTTCCCCATTTCCACGGGTGAGTTTGGCGCTTGGCGTGATTGGATGCAATCCAGGAAATTCTGCATGTGCGCCGTGCTCTCGTCGCCGTATTTCCACTCTTTGATAACTTTGTTCTTGGTGTCGTACAGACGGAAGAATCCGTCGCGATCCTGCATGACAGCGCCCTTGGTTCCGAAATAGGCGGCCCCGTCACCGTCGTATCCGTTCATGAACTGAACGTCGAAGACGATGGAGAACGTCGCGCAGTCGAGAATGGCGTGAACGTTGTCAGGTGTTTCCCAGCGCGGGTAGTGATAGTTGCCCCCGTTGCAGACGACGCTTTTCGGGCCGGGGCAATCGGCCAGCCACATCGCCACGTCGAGCATGTGAGGACCGATGTCCGTCATGAGTCCCCCGGCGTAGTCCCAGAACCAGCGCCAAGCGGAGCACCGCTCGGCGTCAAAAGCCCGTGAGGGAGCGCTGCCGAGAAAACGCTGCCAATCGATCCGTTTCGGATCGAACAAATCTTTATCTTTCACGCGGTCCTGGTAGGGATCGACAAGGCGGTAGCGGCAGTCCCACGTTCGGATCCATTTCAATTCACCGATTTTCCCCTCCGCGATGATATCGCGTGCGATGGCCCAATGCTTCCCGCTTCGCCGTTGGTTTCCGACCTGGACGATTTGTTTCGAGGCTTGAACGGCCTCGACCATTTCCTGGCCTTCTTCGATCGTTCGCGAGAGCGGTTTTTCGGTGTAGACGTCCTTTTTGGCCTGAATGGAATCGATCAGCACGTCGCGATGCCAGTGGTCGGGTGTCGCGTTGATCAATCCGTCGATGTCATCCCGCGCCAGCAGGTCGCGATAGTCGACGTATCGTTTGGGTTTGGCTTCGAGGCGGCTGATGCACCGGTCGAGCATGCCCCCGTTGATGTCGGCCAGGGCCACGATCTCCGCGCCCAGACGTTCGGCGGTGCGCAGGCGGCTGCTTCCCCGGTCACCGGTTCCGATTCCTCCGAGCCGAATTCGGTCGTTGGCTCCCAGTGCGCTGGGGGGGGCGATTCTCGCGACTGCCAGGGTTCCAGCCCCGGCGGCGGCCGTATTTTTCAAAAACGCTCGGCGATTGGTTGGTTCCGTCATTTTTCTTCTCCTAAGTTTTTCATTGTTAATCCGAATGAATCGATCGGTGTGGCTCTCGTCAATATGTGAATTCCATTCAACGTTATCCATTATCTCAAAAATCGTGAAGGGAATCTACTACCCGGTAACGATCGAACGGCGTTTTTTTTTCAAGCCGTGCTACCCTTTTGGCGTTTAGAGTCGTATAAGAAGTACAAGCGGGAATTCCATCACGAAAGAAATGGAATGATTTTCAGGGAAATCGCGTGAACGAAGAACTTGAAAAAGCACTACTTGAAGGCGAGCCACAGGCGTTCGAACGCCTGTTCGACCGGTATGCCTCCCAGCTCGCGCGATTGAGTTACTATTTCCTGGCCAACACCTCGGAAGCCGAAGACGCCGTACAGGATACCTTGATGGGTTTCATCCAGGCCCTTCGTTCCGGACGCTTTCATGGCGGGAACGGAACGTTGAACGCCTATCTGCGCAACAGCGTCTGCAACCGGAGTATCGACCGGCTGCGTAAAAGAGGTGTTCTACATTTGTCTTATGATGAAATGGGGGACGAAACGACTGCGTTATCGGTGCAGTCCGACTGGCCTTCGCAAGCGCTGGACGATAAGCGCATTCGCCGAGCGATCGAACGCGCTATTCAAGTCTTGCCTGCCGCACAGCGCTCCGCGATCGTCTTGCGCGTTCTCGAAGGGTATTCCTACCGTGAGATCGCCGAGACACTCGACATTTCACTCAATTACGTTAAAAACTTGTTGGTTCGGGCACGAGCCCGGCTTCGCAAGGAAATTAAACCTTTTCTTGAAGGATGAGTCCAATGAACGAAAAACCGGCAACCCATTCGGGATCGAATGAAGAGACACTGATCCGCGAGACCTTTGAAGAAATGAACGTTCCCGTCAACCGTGAACGAATGAAACGCGCTTTCGTCGAATCCGCACGGCAGCAGTTTCCGCAACGCCGTTTCCGAATGCGGGAAGGATTGGCCTGGCTTTTCGCTCCACGAGTGGCTTTTGCAGTGTCGGCTGGATACGTCGCCGCTGCATTCATCTATTGCCTCGTCACCATCGCCGACTCTCCCGTCCGCCAGATCGATGGCAAAACACCAGGCTGGAATCTCTCGTTCCGCACCGCCTTGGGACAGCCGATTTATTATACGGAAAATAAGACCGTTTCCCTGGAGGATGGAACCCGCATGATCTGTTTGGAACCATCCCTGTTTTCCGTCTCGTATTTACCCCAGGAACGGCACGTTGAGTTATCTCAGGGCAAAATCGAAATCACAGCCACACCCAACACCCAAAAACCGATGATCGTGTCGGTGGGTGATACTCGAATCAAAGTCACCGGAACGCGATTTATCGTGTCGGTCACGAATTCAATCATTCATCAGGAGCGAAATCCATGAACCGTTTATTATTGTCCGCTTCAATTCTATTGATCGTTTTCCTTACAGGGGGTCTTATTTACCTCCATTGGAGTTCCGATTCCAACACAAAATCCCTGCAAGGATTATCTATCGAAGTGGAAGAAGGAAGCGTCAAAGTCACGAATGGCAAGGGTGAAATCAATCTGGCCGCCGGAGAACGCGGTGTGAGCGAACCGGGAGTTCCTCCGCTTGTCGTTGCCCAATCGACACCGGATTCAGAGGAGATGAAAGAGCCTGATTCAACACCGGTCACTCCAATTGCGGCAACACTCGCACTATCAAGTAGTACGTCAAGCGAACCAACCATTGAATCCGTGACGAAAGAATCCTATTGGATTTCCGGATACGTTCTGAATGAAGACGGAGAATATCTAGCAAAGAGTCAAATCTCATGCACACGACGCATAAATGGTAAAGATAAACCCGCCGGGAAAACGGTTTCCAACGAGGAGGGGTATTATGCGCTTGAAGTCCCGGGAACCGGATTCTACCGTCTCACATCCTCACCGTCGAACGAATATTTCGATAAAACAGATTCAACCTCTCTCGATGAAGAGACAAAAACCGCAGCCGTGAATTTCCTGCATGAAAAGGGAGCGCACATTTTAAGGGGCAGAGTGATTGCTAAGAATTCAGGGGAACCGATCGCCAACGCTGAAGTGAAGTTGATGGATTATAAATACAATCCTTCGGCAGTCAGCGGAGAGGACGGGCGCTTTGTTATTCATAATCTCGTGGAAGGCACATATAATTTTCGCGCCAGTGCCGAGGGGTATATGGATTACGATGCACGCCAACGAAGGTTTCAAGAAATTGCCGATCCATTGGCGGGTATCAAAATATCGAAAGACATCCAACTGAAAGAATATACGATCAAAATGGAAGATGCGGGAGCTGTCACGGTTTATGTCGTGGATGCCAATCAATCTCCCGTTCCTTCCACATCGGTCACGGCAATTCCGTATGGCGATGAGCATGACGATACTCATAAAAGAGCCGATTCGAATGGTGTATGCGCATTCACGAATATCCCACCCGGCAAGGTTCTCTTTCAAGCCCGGAAAGATGAATACGGAGAAACCTTCAGTGAAGTCGTTGAAACCGGTAATCTGGATTCACCGACCGAAGTGACTATCGCCCTGAGCGCATCGTCCTCCATTTCAGGCCAAATCGTTTACAAAGACGGCCCTCCCGCGGCGGGATGGGAAATCTTTGTCTCGAACGCTTCTGCGGGAACTATCATGGAGAAGGGTGGAATTCATTCAGCAAAAATTGAAACCGATGATAGCGGAAATTACACCATTCCAGATCTTGGGAAAGGGGAATATAAACTCTTCCTTTTCAAACACGATCAAGAAGGTACGCACAAAGTTTTCACGGATAGAATTATCGCCCTGGAAATTGGCGAACATAAAACCGGTGTGAATTATGAAATCATAGAAGGCACGGAAACCGTTTCAGGAAAAGTGATCGCGCAAGATGGAAGCCCCATCCCCGGCGCGGAAGTCGAAATCCATGCAGCTGGGAGTGGTGATCCCAATACAATTTTCACGGAAGGTTTTAACATCACCGATGAAAATGGCGAATTTTCAGTCGAGAAAATACTTAAGAAAAGAGGAATGATGATAAGTGTATCCGCTGATGCTTATAAACCGTTTCGAGATGGATTTCAGATGGGTGAGTATGTCACAATCACATTATCCCCGGCTTCTATAATCGCCGGCATCGTTTTGGATCAATCCACCCGGCAGCCAATCCCTGGAGCGAATGTAATACTGCGTACTAAATATGGAAGAGATAAAGCTGAAGTGACAGACACAAATGGCGCATTCTAGTTTACAGATTTTAGTGCAGCTAAATATATGATATTTGCCCTCGCCGATGGATATTCCGGCAGTCAATCGATTCCGATCGATACGGAAGCCGGTATCCCAACGGATTCAATTGTGATTGAAATGGAAGAGGCGAATGAATTTCGAGGGATTGTCGTCGATCCTTCCGGAAATCCCATTCCAGGCGCGGTAGCCGGTTTGGAATCAAGAATGAGAATTCTTCCGGGAGATGAATACCGGGGAATCGTGTTTACGGAAAGCTATCGAACCAAGGATGATGGATCGTTTGTGATCCCGAACCGGGGGCGATATGCTGACGGTATTATTGTCCAGCACGCGAAATTTGCCAGGATCAAACACCCTTTGCCCGCGGAATGGAACAATGAGGAACCGCTTTATATCTATATGAGTCCGGGAGGCTCAATAGAAGGAGTCGTCCTGGATGAAAAGCAAGAACCGGCGGTAGGAGCTCTTATTCATATCAGAAGCGAATCTGACAGATTATTCGGAGCTGCAGCGGTCATCGATCAGAATGGACACTATCGAATCGATCACTTACCTGAATTCAATTATTTCGTAGACGTGGAAGGAGATTTTAAGAGGATATCTGTGTTAGTGCAGGAAGGGCAAACCATTCGAGCCGATATCAGCGCCGATATCCCCCCAGAAGTCAATCCAGAGCAATGAGCGAGAATCTTGTCGCCACGCTCCAGCAGTCATTAATATCACGGAGTAAGTCTTGTGCCTGCCCAGAACAATCCTACCCGACACTTTTTGTTGGACAGACTACTAATTCGTATCGACGAAATGGCGGCCATCGGTCACGGAGGATTCCCAGTCTTTCGATGTTGAGTAAATCTGCACGTCGTAAGGCCCCATTCGAGTCGTTAGGGCGCCTTCTTCGATTTGGACCTGATTGTCTCCATAGAGTTGGTATAACGTTTTTCCGCTTAACTGCTCCAGGCCTTCCAACTCGACACCGTGATGCCAACGGTCGTCTTCGTTGACGAGAATGACGAGCCAGTCCTGTTTGAAGCGCCTGACCGTATAGACGACACCACGAGTTTCCTCGATCGCAGGGTTTTCGATTTCGGCCAGATCGATGTTGAGATTGATTGCTTCGGGTGCGGTCAGGAAAGGCTGAATGGCCGCCAGCTCGGCGGTCAGCGCGTAAAGCGATTGCCGAAACGGTTCCGATTTGAGGTAGTGGGAACCCCAATACAGAATTCCTTTTGAGCCGTGAGCAATCACATCGTAAGCCATAAAACGCGATTCGTGGAAGGTGGGATAGGCCACGTCTTTGACGCCGTAGTAGTCCCCCAGTTCGTTCCATGAAAACGCTTGAAGCACCATCCACACCGGCCTGCCACGCCCCACCCTTTTCCACCGTTCGACGGCCCCCGCCATGCGGTGAATGCGCCGGTCGGTTTTCTTGACGGGATAGATATCGCATCCGGTGATATCAACGAATGGGAGATAGCGCCGCACGTACGCCAGGTCGCTTTCCAGGGCTTCGTTGATCCAGACCGGCCGGTTGCGTTTGTCCAGTTTCCGGATCAGTTCAACGGCGGCCCGCATGTTGGGAATAATCGTTCCCGCTTGCTTTCGGGCATACTCAACGGCTTCGGGAGTCTGTTTCCACCACGCGCCTGAAACCTTGTGAATCTTTTGAGTGCGAAAGAGTCGGGATGCGGCGGTGAAGTTCCATGCGATCTCGTCAGGCCCTTCCCAGGCGACGAGAGCGGGGTGACCTTTCATCGCGTGAACGATCTTTTCCAGCGATTCCGTGGCGCCGTTATGAAACGGGAGGGGCGCGACGCCCAATAAGCCAGCCGACTGAGCGCGGTCGAGATCGTCAACGGAATGACAGCGAACGAGATTGACGCCCGATTCAGCCATCGCTTTTAATTGAGCGTCGTCTTTGGGAAGTTCGTAAAACCCGATTGGAAATAAAGTCGTCCCGCCTTTCAGAATAAAACCATCTTGGCGATCCAATGAGTATGAAATATTGGAAACGAGCAGAAAGGTGAGAGATGAGATGAACAGTAGACTTTTCCTCAACATGATAGTCGCTCCATTTCGTTTTTTTATAGGCGTTTATTCTTCCTTAATTTGATAGATGTGGACGTCCAGCGGCTTGAAGCGATCCTGAATCAGCCCATTTTCAATCATTACGTTTCGGCTCTCGAACTGAACTGGAATGCGTTCGGATAATTGAACCGGGCATTGGATGCGGGAATCGATGGTCTCTGTTTGAGACGTATTGACAGCGATGACGGTCAAGGTCCGGTCAGGGCCGCGTTTGGCAATGGCCCGGATGGCGCTGTGTCCCGTGCCGAGGCGTTCCCCAAGTCCCGGATAGACCAGGACCGGTTCGAGCTGATGGATTTCGCGAAGCAATTGCAGCTGTGCTTCCCAAAGATCGGGAACGGCTTCGGGCAGAATCGGCCCCTGGTAACGGAAACTGTACCACAGCATCGCTTTCGCGCCGGATTGAATGGCCTGGTACGACATGAAGCGGTGCTCCTTGATCGTGGGAAACCGGTCGCCGGGCCATTTGAAAAGCTGCCCGCAATGCCAGACGGGAAGATCGCCGTCCGAATCGGCATACGCTTTCAGAATATTGTCTCCGATACTTTGGATAGCCCCTTGTGAAATTGGATAGGTATCGACCGCCAGCACATCACAGCACCGACCGAAGGTTTCGTACACGGTGGGATCGGTGATGACCAGGTAGACCGGGTGGACCGGATCTTCCCGATGGATGAGTTGGTACGCCTCGTGCATTTGAAGCAGGTTGGCTTTGTTATACCCCGGCTCATCGAACAGCATCCAGAACAAAAGCGCGGGATGGTTTTTGTGTTCGCGAACCGTTTCGCGGATATGATCGAGCCACTCATCCCCGCTCCCGTGCATCGAAACGCCGACTTTTATCCCCGCTTTCTGCGCCGCGTCGAGCGAGGACGTGCCTCCCGTCACGAAGGTATATCCCGATTCCCGAAGCAGGGGATAATTTTCGGGAGAGGCTCCGTACGTTCCGATCGGGAAAAAAGGTTTTCCGTTTTTATCCCGCATCGCCAGATCGTTTCCCAGGCGTTTTGGAAGCCCGTGCCGTGGAAGACGCCCCTTAAAATGTTCGACCTCATTCACCGCTTTTTTTCCATCGTGAAGAGGAAACGAAGCCTGGACGGAGAAAAAGCCATCGGGAATCGAGGACAGGGGATACGTCAGGACAAATCCTTCACGTCCGTCGATCGACGCGATCAAACCCCGGTCGCGATGAATGATTTCAAAACGAACTTTCGCCCCCGGGGAAACCGCCTCCAAACGATGGGGCGTCCCGAAGGTCATTTGTAGTTCGTCTTCTTTGGTCACGGCGGAAAGCGTGCTGTGTTTTTTGATATCGTTCAGGATGGACTGGACCGTCTCCCGATAGTCGAGCAGCCGGAATGCCAGCCCGAAATCGCCTGTCCCTTCACACACTTTCAGCAGCAGGCGGTTACGGCCTTTCCGAAGCCGGATGGGAACATAGTCATCATCGGCCTGAAGCCAGCGCCCGTCGGGGATCGCAAACGTGTGGACGAGTTCTCCGTTCAGCCAGCATTTAACGTTATCGTTACTGCCGATCGCGGCGATCGCCTGCCGTTCATTGGGTGATTCAATCGTGCAATACGCATAAGCCACCACATTATCGTTTGGCGTCAAGAGATCGTTCAGTTTGACCAGATCGCTTTTCGACTGATGTAGGAACCACGCGCGTTTGACCGACGGTTCTCCGAATGAGACCGTATCGCCGACCTTCGGTTCGGCTTTCGCTTCCCCGCCCGTTTCGGTCAGCAAATCGTCGATGAAACTCGTGCATCGTTTGCCGTGTTTATAATCGGTCAAATTCCTCTCGGAACTATTCGGAAACGGTCCACAAAGCAGCCAGTCGTGAAAGAACGTCCCCGTGCTGCCGGCGTCGTAAACCGGAATGCTTTTGCTGTCGGCTGCGAATGGAATAAGAACACTAATAATAAGAAAAAACAGAAAGAACGAATGAAATACACGCATATTGATTGCTCCATCATAAAATTGAATTTCAATTAGAAAACGATGATTCTTATAACCGTTTATTAAGATTAATTGTTATCGTCTCAAAATAGAATCCCGGCGTAAAGAGTATCGAGTCTCTGCAATACGTTTTAAGCGTGTTATGGTATCTTCAATCATCCAATTCGATCCAAGGAGGTTGTTTTGAACGAATCGGCAGTGCTTATCACCAACGACGCGGTCGTGCTCGGTATATTGGTCATCATTCTGGCACTGGTTTTCGGCACCTCGTCTAGCCAGAGACCTATTTTCAAGAAATTCTATCAATACGTTCCTTCGATTCTTCTCTGTTATTTCATTCCAGCCATCCTGAGCTCCTGCCATGTTATTTCAGCCGAACAATCGAAACTGTATTTCGTCTCTTCCCGTTATCTGCTTCCGGCCTGTCTCGTGCTGCTGACGTTGAGTATCGACCTGAAAGCGGTTCTCCGGCTCGGCCCGAAAATGCTGATCATGTTCTTAACCGGAACGATCGGCATTATCCTCGGCGGTCCGCTGGCCATACTGATCGTATCGGAATTCAGCCCTGAGATCGTGGCGGGGCAGGGTGAAAACGCGGTCTGGCGTGGCATGACGACCGTCGCGGGAAGTTGGATCGGCGGCGGAGCCAATCAAGCCGCGATGAAAGAAGTTTTCAATGTCGGAGACGAGGTATTCGGCGCGTTCGTCGCCGTGGATATTATTGTCGCGAATATCTGGATGGCGATTCTCCTGTTCATGGCGGGACACGCCCCCACAATCGACCGGCTCAACGGGGCCGACACGACGGATATCGACAACCTGCGCCGTAAGATGGAAGACTATAGGGCCACCATCGACCGAATTCCCACGATGCCCGATACCATGAAAGTGCTTGCCGCCGGATTCGGTATTACCGCAATGGCTCATATCGCTGGAGATTATTTGAGCGTAACAATCGGTTCTTCCTATCCGGGCTTGGCCAAATTCAGTTTGACCAGTTCGTTTTTCTGGCTGGTGGTCATCGCCACGACTGGCGGATTGATCTTATCCTTCACTCCGGCGAGGAAACTTGAGGGAGTCGGGGCTTCCCGCATCGGAACGGTCTTTTTGTACATTCTCGTCGCGTCGATCGGTATGAAGATGGATTTGACCTCGGTGATCGAGGAACCGGGGATCTATGTCGTCGGATTGATCTGGATTTCCTTCCACGCCGTTCTTCTATTGATCGTCGGGAAGTTGATCAGAGCGCCTTTATTCTGCCTTGCGGTTGGAAGCCAAGCCAACATCGGGGGAGCCGCATCCGCACCGGTCGTCGCCAGCGCCTTTCATCCCGCGTTAGCGCCGGTCGGCGTACTGGTCGCCGTCGTCGGGTATGCGCTGGGAACCTACGGCGCATGGCTCTGCGGCCAACTAATGCGCCTCGCCGTCCCGTAAGGTTCAGGCTTCAGGGTATAATTATGGTGCAGGCTTCCAGCCGACTTCGTTAAGTAAAAATGCAGGCTAGAAGCCTACGCTACAATAAATCCTAATCCTTATCATTGTCCAGGAACGGGAAAGGGAACTCTTTTGATGGTATGCGGGCTTTTTGGGCGATTTTTTTTATTCGTTCGATGAGTTCGGGATGCTGTGCCGCTACGTCGTTTTGTTCGCCGATATCGGTTTTCAAGTTGTACAATTGGAACGAGTGGTTGGCATTCTTTTTTTTCAAGCCGGTTCGGATCGCTTTCCAGTCACCCAGTCGAATCGCCTGTTGGCCGCCGTACGCGGGAAATTCCCAATACAGGTAGTCGTGTTCCTTTTGTCCTGGCCGTCCTAAAAGCGTCGGCGCGAAATTGACCCCGTCGCAATCATCGCTCGATTCAGTGTCCGTCACCTCGGCGATCGTCGGCATGATATCCCAGAACGCTCCGATGTGATCCGTCGTCGTCCCCGCTTCGATCCGCCCCGGCCACCTCGCGATCGTCGGAACGCGAATCCCTCCTTCATACAGTGCGCCCTTCTTGCCGCGAAACGGTCCGTTGCTGTCGAAGAAATCTGTATCCGGACCAACCAGGAATGTCGGGCCATTGTCGCTCGTGAAGAGGACCAAGGTATTCTCGTCAAGGTCGTATTGTTTCAACGAATCCATGATCCGTCCGACGTCCCGGTCCATTCGGGTAATCATGGCGGCGTAGGCGGTCCGTGGGTGGGGATGCGGGAGATAGCCGCCCTTTTTCCCGTCGTAAGGCGGGTCGTCCCATTTGCCTTTATACTCGTTCAGCGAATCGTCCGGCACTTGAAGCGCCAGATGGGGAACGGGTGTCGGATAGTAAAGGAAGAAAGGCTGGTCCTTGTTTTCGTCAATGAATTGAAGCGCTTCCTCGATCATCAAATCCGCCGCGTATTGCTTGCCCGTCAGCCCCCGGTCGTTGCCTTCGAGCGGCACTTTCTTCTCGTTTCGATAGAGATAGCGGGGGTAGTAGTTATGAGCCTGCCGCTGGCAGTTGTACCCGAAAAAGAGATCGAATCCCTGCTTGGCTGGATCGCCACTGGAACCGACGGGGCCTAATCCCCATTTGCCGATAGCCGCCGTCGCGTATCCTTTACTCTTCAGCATCTTCGCGATCGTCCACGACGCTTTGGGGATCGGCCATTGGCCTTCGGGTTTGACGGCTTTATTATTACGAATAAAAGCGTGTCCGGTATGCTTGCCGGTCAGCAACACACATCGGCTCGGTGCGCAGACGGCCTGCCCGCAATAGAACTGAGTGAATTTCATTCCCTCCCGGGCCAGCCGGTCGATGTTGGGCGTTTTGATTTTGTCCTGCCCGAAACACCCCAATTCACCCCACCCCAGATCGTCGGTGAGAATCAAAACGATATTGGGGCTGGATCGCTTTTTCGATTCACCCCGAACCGCTGACGGCAGCGCGGCGAGTGACGCGGTTCCCAGGGCCGTGTTTTTAAGAAAGTCTCTGCGAGTCGTTGATTGACGCATATCGATCGTCCCTTCTCGTTGATAAGTAATGCGGTCTAAACAGGCCGTACTGCATCCAATATTACTCCATCCCATATCCCGTTCCCAGTATAGAATGCATTCCATTCTTATAAAACTGCTTAGGATAAGTTGTATTCAGATCGATTTCATGTCATCCTTTAATACGGAAATTCTATTTTTATAATTGCAAACAATCCAATGGAAAACATCGTATTCTTCTTAAGTCAAATCGAACTGTTCAGTGGATTAGAACCGAAATCGATCCAACGGATCGCTTCCCAATTCAATTCGGTTTATTTCCAGAAAGGAGAGAATGTTCTCTTGGAAGGCGACATAGGGGATGCTGTTTATCTCGTCGTCGAAGGTGAATTATCGATTCTCAAAGAAACGGGAATCGGGCCCCGGGAACTGAAACGAATCGGGCCGGGGGATGTTTTCGGTGAAATGGCGTTGATATCGAATCGAACCCGGTCGGCAACGGTGAAAGCCGTTACTGATTCCGAATGCCTGAAAATGATTCCGGACGATTTCAACGACCTGATCGAACGGGAAGCGCTCTTCTCTCAGAGAATGCTCAAATTTCTTACCGACCGGTTACGCACGACCGACGAGTTAGCCAATAAAGATATCCTGAACGCCCACCAAGCGCTGATTTTCTCTCTGGCCAATCTAGCGGAATCGCGCGACAAACCGACCGGCGATCATCTTTTCCGGGTTCGCGAGTTTTGCGCACTGCTCTCTTCAATTTTAGCGAAGCACCCTCAATTCAAAGAAACCGTGACTCCGGCATTTATCGATAATATCTATTTCGTATCTCCGCTCCACGATATCGGGAAAGTCGCCATAGCCGATAGTATCCTTCTCAAACAGGGTTCTCTTACACCCGACGAATACGAGACCATGAAAACCCACCCGGTCATCGGCAGTGAATCGATCGTCATGGTCCTTCGATATTGTGAAAACGAAACCTTCAGAATGGCGTATCATATCGTTCGCCATCACCATGAACGATACGACGGTCAAGGCTATCCCGACGGCTTATCCGGTGAAGATATTCCCCTTGAAGCGCGAATCATAACCCTCGCCGATTACTACGACGCGCTTCTCTCCAAGCGGTCCTACAAATCATCGTTCAGTTACGAGCAAGCCGCCACGGAAATCAAAACGATGTCCGGGAAGGTTTTCGATCCCCTCATTGCGGACGTAATGCTCTCGAACATCAAAGCGTTCGAGAGCATTCATCAAAAATATTTATAGCCCCCCCCGGACACTCATCGTCTGCCCTTAGAACCGCATTAGCCCTCTCCATCCTGGATGCAATTACCATCAAAACAAGAGAAAAAATCGTGAGTTCGGTTGCATTGAGTTTCGTATCGGGATAAAATAGATAGAGTTAAAAATACGAAGACGAGGTAGCGATCATGGTTTCCGGCCCTTCATCTCCAGGTTCATTGCCCGTTCCTCCCGTGGATCAATCCATGGCGATTCAGCCGCCAGCGGCTCCAACGCCATCATCGGTACAACGAACGCCTCCACTTCCCTCTCAGACACCGATACCCGGTGGGTCGGCGGCGTTGACTCAGACGAATGGAACCGACCGGGTTCAAATCAGTGAATCCGCGCTTGACGCGAACGCCGCTCCTCCCTCCACACCGGATACCGCCGCTCCCCCGGTGTCCCCTCCCGGACCGGGTGGCGTGCTCGATGCTCCCATCCAGCCCGTCGTCAATCGACCCGCACAAGCCGCTCCCGCCTCAAACCTTGCCCCCCCCGCTCCTCCGCCTCCCGCGCCGACAGGGGACTTGCAGCCTCCCGGACAGCACGTGGATATGACGGTTTAAGCAAAACGTTTTCATCCGGCTCTTCCAGACTTCGATTCTTACTTAAAGAATTCGTTCCCCGTTCTAATCCCTTTTGAGCGGCCTTGAACGAAGTATAATATTTTTATCGAAACATAAAGAAAACGAAATTGTTATGAATTCTCCACTTTTCTCCGGGATCATTCTCGCCAGTCAATCGCCGCGCCGAAAAGATCTCTTGAATAAAATGGGAATCTCCTTTGAAATCATTCCCAGCGAATTGGTCGAAATGCCTCCGATGGGAGATACGGCCAACTCCTACGCCGCCAGAATGGCGCTGGAAAAAGCGGTGAAAGTCGGGCAACTCAATCCCAACCAGCTCATTATCGGGGCGGATACGGTCGTCGCCCTGGGCGATCTGATTCTGGGGAAACCCAAATCTTCGGGAAACGCGATCATGATGCTGAGCCAACTCTCAGGACAATGGCACGACGTCTGGACCGGGATTTGCGTCTATCAATTCCAGCACTCGATTCAATATGTAAAAGCGGTTCGATCACAAGTCCGTTTCCGCAACCTGACGCCGGAGGAAATCGAGGATTACGCCGCTTCCGGCGAACCGATGGACAAAGCCGGTTCTTACGCCATCCAAGGGAAAGGCAAAAATCTGATCCGGGAAGTCAAGGGATCGTATCACAATATCATCGGTCTGCCGACGATGGAATTGGGTAAAATACTCCAGGAACTGGGTATCCCCATCGATTCAAGTTCGGTCGAGGCAGCAGG
>CAZSIZ010000049.1:15012-26240 GCA_964606645.1 uncultured bacterium | reverse complement strand
CAAGCAAGACGGTGAAGACAAAGGGTGGAAAGCGAACCGAATCGCGCAGCATCCCACACACGACGTAGAACTAGGCGACTTGGATGGAGACGGGGATTTGGATATCGCAACGCGGGACCAATCGGCTTTCGGGCAGCCCAAGGGTCAACGCATCCACTTGTGGTATCAGGAAGCGGCCGGCCGCTGGAAAGAGCAGGTTCTCCAATGCCCCAATGGCGAGGGGATTGACCTGGCGGATATCGATCGGGACGGCGATTCCGATGTGGTGATCAATGGCTTATGGTTTGAAAATCCTGGCAAAACGGGAAAATGGATCTCCCATACCTATGCGGAATGGCATCCGAACTCGACGGTTTCGTGTGCCGATATCAACGGTGACGGACGGCTCGATGTCGTTCTTTCCCCCGCGGAACTGAAGCAGCAGTTCTACCGTCTATCATGGTTCGAGGTCCCTGACAACGTGAAAAAATCGCCCTGGACCGAACACACGATCGTCAAAAAAATCGAGTGTGTGATTCACGGATTGCAAACCGCCGACATCGACGGGAACGGGTCGATGGATGTGGTTTACTCGGAAATGCATCAGGGAGAAGATCCGGATGAAGTCGTGATTATGTATAATGAAGCCAATGGAAACGGGTGGCGGAAGCAAGTGATCTCAGTAAAAGGTTCACATTACATTCAAGCCGCCGATGTGGACGGTGACGGCGATGTCGATCTGATGGGCGCGAATTGGAGTTCCGGTTTTCAACCTGTTGAGTTGTGGATCAATAAACGCATTCCATGATGGTTATTGATTAGACATCAAAACTTTTCATTATCGGTTCGTTCGATCTCTGACTTTTTGGATGTACTCGGCCACGGAACCGACCGTATCGATCCAAATGCCATTGTCTGGATTCTGAGCGTATTGACACAATCGCTCCAAACTGGAACTGAGTGTCGTTTGTCGTCCCCCATCACCCACTTCATGTCCCGCAAGAATCAGCCAACGGCTTTCTTTTGCCGCTCGATCGATGAGAATTTTTAATTCCTCAAATGATTTCCCATCACTTTCCATTCCGAGAAGATTTGATAAATCACAAAACCAGGGATCGTTCGTAGCCTCGCCCAGCCACCCTCGTCCAGTCAAGAATTTCTTCGATACGACAGGCACATAACTTTGGAGATTTTCGCCACGCCCCACGAATTGTTGTCCACAAGGATAGGCAAAACTGACGACTGTGACATTGAGTTTGTCGAGAATCAAATCGTTCGCCCGATCCATCTCCTGGGCGATTCGTTCGAGCGTGAAATTTTCCAGTGCTCTATCACGGGAAAAAGAAAAATTTCCCGTACATGGATGCGTCATGGTGTGATTACCGATTTCATGTCCAGTCGTTACCGCGGCGATCCATTCATCGGCTCTCTCAAGCATCGGAACAGGGGAGACATAAAAAGTCGCCTTGACGCCATACTCGTTCAAGAGAGGGATTGCCGTATCGATCTGGCTGTGACGTGCGTCGTCAAACGTCAGGCTGACCGCGCATCGCTTGCCGTCCATCCACGGAAATTGATCAGTTTTTTCAAAGGATTTGGGCGTTTCATATTGAGCCATAATAATATTTACGTTTAAGAATATAAAACATCCCAAAAGCGTGATGATTCTAATATAAACTTTCATACTGTCCTCCAAAGGTTCGATCATGGAAATAACGGGGAACCGCGTTCGGTATCATTATTCTTCTTGAGATATTTATAACTCGAATCGTGGATGATTGAAAGCGGGATTGCATTAAACATTCCGGAGGTTGGGGAATTTCTTATTCAATATTTTATCCCATCGATCGATCTTGGATTGAGTTGTTGATAACAACTCGGTGAGGTCTCCTTCGATGATGATACGCTTAATTCGATCGCCTTGCACAATATTATTGACCACTTCCTGATCGTCTTCTCCCATCACTTCACCGAAAACTGTGTGTTTCTGATCCAGCCAGGGAGTCGCTTTGTGAGTAATAAAAAATTGACTTCCATTGGCATCCGGCCCCGAATTGGCCATTGACAGAGTTCCCGGTTTATCGTGGCTCAACTCTGAAACGAATTCGTCTTTGAATTTATATCCCGGTCCCCCTTTTCCGGTTCCTAAAGGACAGCCTCCCTGGATCATAAAATTCATAACGACACGATGAATGGATAGATTGTCATAAAAACCGCGACGTGCAAGGTTCACGAAATTCGCGGTGGTAAAAGGCACTGATTCACTGAACAGAATCAATTGGATATTCCCTTTGAATGTTTCGATGACGGCTTGCAGTCCACTGATTTGAGGCGTCAGAGTCGCGTCGGATTCTTCGGTCGTTTCGCCTTCGATTTTTTCGCCATAGACAACTTTTCTGAAAACGGGTACGTCGCGAATTGAATCGAATTCCTTATCATCTTTAGCCCAGTCCGTACAATGAATGCTGAGTTTACATGCACGGACTAAATAGACGAGCGCATCATCTTTATTCTCCGTGATGGCCAAACAGCAGGCGAGATTGTATAACGCTTCATGAAATTGCGGATTTTCAAGCACCGCTTCCTTGAAAAGCGAAATCGCATGTTCATGATCGCCCTGCTCGAAATAGTGTAAACCTTGATCGAAGTGAAATTTTGAACGATCTGGAGACATTTCGATTCTCCTTTATCCGTTCTGAAGGCCGGATGCGAACACAACGGAATATTTCCTGGTTGGATTCAACAACCGATGGAGAAACTAATTCGCCGTTCCTCTCAGATGAAAATTTTAGCACGCTTTGAATTCATTCGGAACCTTCTCTTTCCATCCTTTCTATCGTATTCATGCCTTCAATCATTCAGCGCAATCGTAATTCACCCGCCAACCGATCACTATTGGTTTAGAAGGAAAGATGTGATATAACCAAAACCGTTAAGCGAAGATCAAGAGTTTGCTTTGTACGTGGAAGGCGCCATTTCCATTAGACGAAAAAACGAAGGAATGAATGGTTGATGAAGAATTTTATCGTAAGAATGATTGCAGTTTTCTGTGGGCTGATATTTCCACTCATCGCACCCTGTGAACAATCAAAGCCGCCTGCGCTTATTATATGCGCAGATGTAAAAAACGATCTCTATCGTATATTGAAAGCCAACGGAATTCGGGCCGGGCGCTTCGACCGCTGTGAAGATGCCATTCAAGCCGCACCGGAAGGCGCTGGAGTGCTCATCCTGGCGGACGGTTATCCAACAATTCCGACAAAGATCGATCCGGAACTCTTCCAAAGTGCGGCCGAAAAAAAACTCCGGCTGTTCATCGAATATCCAGATTCGCTTCCAGGGATAACCGTCGGCGAACCACGCAGAACCAATTTGGAAAGAGCCGTCATCGCCTCGACGATTTTTGGAGACTTACTAAAACGTAATCGAATATTGGCGATTCACGACTGCCATTTCGTTCCCGTCCAGACGCCCTCACCCCATATCGTCGCAGCCCGTGTAGCCGGATTCGATACAGCGGTCTTCGGCCTCGACGATGTAACGGCGTATCCCTTGCTTTTCGAGATGGAGAAAGACCGCGTGCTTATCGCAACAACGAAACTGAGCCAATTCGTCACGGCCCGGTACGCCCCCAAGGAGGCATGGCAAACGATTTGGAGCATGATACTCTCATGGCTCCAGCCCGACGCGCGAATTCCCGTATTGGATTGGACACCCACCGTTCGCCCGTCTTACACACGCGAGCAAACCCTCCCGAAAGACGCCGCCAGACGCGCGATCATTCGCGGCGTGGATTGGCACACGAACGCAAAGATGCTGATTCACGAGTCATGGAAATCCAAGTACAAAGCCTATCGCGAAAGCGGTATCGTCGATCCAAAAAATCCGGTTGGACCGTTGCAAGACCCGGCTTGGCCCGCTGGTGACGGTGAACACGGCGTACTCGAAGGATTCAGTTCGCGAATTGCTTACGACGGACGGCAAAAGGTCCGATGGTGGCTTCGATCCGACTCGAACGGTGAAAGTTCTCTCGCTTTTGCACTTCGCTCAAAACTGGATGGCGATACACGAAGCCACCGAATCGCCCAAAATTTACTGGATTGGATTTACGTTCGCTCCGGATTGTTCCAGGACGATCCCGATAAGGCGAACTGGGGATTGGTTCACTGGGCGTGGGACAGCGGCTCGTTATACGGCGATAACGATGTAAAAATCATCCTGGGATGCTTGGGAACGGCTGCGATCCTGGAGACCGGCCGCTGGGATCAACCGCTTCTGAAAAATATTCTCGCGAATTTTCGGACCACGGGAAAGTACGGTTTTCGTGGCGCGGCATTGAACGACGGTGAACTGCTGAAACGCGGTTGGCGTCACTATTGGGATAGTTCGACTAAGCACTTCGCACCACACTATCAGGCCTGGATTTGGGCCACCTACCTCTGGCTATACGACAAAACCGGATACGAACCCCTTCTCACGCGCACACGCTCCGCGATTCGAATGATGATGGAAGCCTATCCCGATCGCTGGAACTGGACCAACGGAATTCAGCAGGAACGGGGGAGGATGCTGCTGACGCTGGCGTGGTTGATCCGGGTGGACGACCGGCCCGAACATCGCGCCTGGCTCAAGCGAATGGCCGATGACATGCAGCAATGTCAGGACTCGAGCGGTGCGATTCGTGAAGCGCTCGGTGACCTGCGTCACGGCGGATACAGGCCCCCTCAGTCCAACGCGGAATATGGAACTTCCGAGGCCTCGCTAATCCAGGAAAACGGCGATCCCGTGGCGGATATGCTCTACACGTGTAATTTCGCCTTCTTGGGATTACACGAAGCGTATGCCGCAACAGGCGACGAGCAGTACCGAATCATGGCCGATCGGCTTGCCGAATTTTTAGTGCGAATTCAAGTAAAAAGCGAAACCCATCCCGAACTGGACGGCGGATGGTTCCGAGCCTTCGACTACAAGCGGTGGGAGTATTGGGGATCGAACGCAGACGCCGGATGGGGTGCGTGGTCCATCGAAACCGGCTGGACGCAAGCCTGGATCCCAACGGTTTTATCGTTACGTGAACTCAATTTAAACCTCTGGGACATCTCAAAAAACAGCCAAATCGCCAAACACTGGCCCCAAATCCACCCCCGCATGTTAGACAATGTGGAGTAATCGTCCCCTCTCCCTCTATGAGAAATAGTACCTTTGGGAGAGGTAGCAATCCCCTCTCCCTCTGGGAGAGGGTTAGGGTGAGGGGAAGGGATGAGGGCGAGTTAATATTTCTTAACTGAAAGGCCGCGACCGTCCATCGCTTCTAATTTTATTCAGCAAAGCAGACAGTTCCTTGACGATTTCCGGGTGCGCAGCCGCCACATTATGTTTCTCACCAAGATCATTCTTAAGATTGTAGAGTTGCGGTTTTGGATCGATCCCCAGTTCGATATTGGTTTTGGTATTGATTCGTTTACCCTTTCCAGGCTCGATGTATTTCCATTCTCCCTTGATTAATGAAAGAACGCGGGAATGTTCCACTAAATGGTTTCGGCCAACTTTTGAACGCCCCAGAAGCGCCGGAAGCACGTTGAAACTGTCCGGCGCGTCATCCCCCTCGAGTTTCTGGCCGGTCAACGCGGCGAGAGAGGCCAGAAAATCGATCTGGCTAACCAATGAATCGGAAATCCCCGTCGAAATCCGTTTGGGCCAGCGAACGATAAACGGTACACGAGTTCCGGCATCGAACGCGCTGTATTTCCCACCACGCAACGGCCCGGAAGGGGTGTGACCATTCAGTTTTTCCACGGCCTGGTCTTTGTAACCGTCATCGATAACCGGCCCATTATCGCTCGTGAAGATCACGATAGTATTTTCAGCCAGGTTCAAGCGTTCCAGCGTTTCCATGATTTCACCGGTACACCAGTCGAGTTGCACGATGGCGTCACCACGAGGGCCTAAGCCGCTTTTACCGGAAAAGCGGGGATGGGGAACGCGCGGTACATGGATATCGTGAGTCGAGAAGTAAAGGAAAAAGGGGCGATCCTGGTTCTTCTCGATAAAATTTTTGGCTTTGTCCGTGATGACATCGGCCATATCTTCGTCCACCCAGCGTGCTTTTTTTCCGCCGCTCATGTAGCCGATCCGGCTGATGCCATTGATGATGGTCTGGTTGTGTCCGTGGCTGGGGTGCATCTTGAGCAGTTCGGGGTGTTCTTTGCCGGTCGGTTCCTCGCCGATCGGTTTTCCAAAGCGAACTTGAATGGGATCGCTGGGATCATGGCCGACCACCTGGCGGTTTTCCACATAAACGCATGGGACACGATCTCCAGTGGCGGGAATTAGAAAACTGTAGTCGAAACCGATATCAAGCGGGCCGGGAGAAATATCGCCGTTCCAATCCAAGTTGCCATCACCCAAACCGAGGTGCCATTTCCCGACGACTCCCGTGCGGTAGCCGGCGTTCTTCATTACTGATGGCAATGTCGTGCGGCCTGGCTGGACGATCATTCTGGCTGTTCCGGATAGAATCCCCGTTCCCTTTTTGCGCCAAGCATATTCGCCGGTCAGTAAGGCGTAACGTGACGGCGTGCAGGTAGCCGATGGTGAATGGGCATTCGTGAATCGCACACCCTCCGAACTGAGCTGGTCTATGTTGGGCGTTTTGACCTTCGTCGCACCGTAGCAGCCGACGTCTCCATATCCGAGATCATCGGCATAGACGAGCACGATGTTGGGGCGGCGTTTCTCTTCCGCTTTAAGATTGGCGGGAACGACAACCGAAGTGGCTGCCAGACCGAGTGATTTGATTAATGTGCGGCGAGACATCGATGGTGATTTCATGATTCTTCTCCCATACTGTATTGAATCAAAAGATGGATAGGTTTCATCGTAAGAATGAGCCAATGGCCCGTAATGTCCGGTACTCAATGTATTCTATCATACCCCATCCACACTTGTTAAGCCGGTTCTCGATAATGTGTGTTAGATGTGATATCATCGGATATGCTGTTTAAAAAAATGTGGAAAGAAAACTGAAACCGATCGTGAAGAAAACAAATAATTTCGTTAAGCGAATCGCATTGAAACTGATAGGATTATCATTTCTTATCGATTTCACAGCGATGATAACCTGCTGCCAGATGCCTGATTCCATTCTCTCCATCATCGAGCGGGGCGAATACACTCAAGCCCGCCAGCAGTTGAACCGTGTGGCTCATAAGGAAAATAATCCATCAATTCAACAATTTTACCAATGGGAAGCCGAACGTTTACGACGGATTCGTTTGGATTATCCCCTAAAGAGAACGACTCTATTCGATCAATTGAAAAAGCGGATTCACGGCGTTAAACATAAAGAAATGCAGCGTTGGATCGATGAAGGCCGATTCGACTGGCGGAAGATCGACGGGAAGCAGCGCTTTCTCTATCCAAGCGTCAGCAATCTCTTTTTCTGTTATCCTGATGTACGCGAACGTCGAATCACCAGCCCCTCCAATTCGCATCAGCGTTTCCTGGCCGATCTCGTCTCTCGATATGACCGAATGGATCGTGACGATTGGAAATTCTCTTCACCGTTGAGGTATTCAATCAAGATGACGTTGACCGTGAAACCAGATGCGGTCAACGAGGGAGATCGGATTCGATGTTGGTTGCCAATTCCTCAGGAAAATTCATTTCAAAAAGATATCGTCATTACCTCCGCGACTCCGAGTACATTCCATTTAGCCAATTCCACCCAGCCGCATCGGTCTGTCTATATGGAGCGGAAAGCGATCGGTAAGAGGCCGGCGTCTTTTGAGATGGATTATAGTTATACATCGATTCCCCGATACGATCCGATCGATGAAAACAAAGTCACCAGTCGTATTCCCGAACACGTTCGGCGGTTCTTGCGTGAAGAACCGCCCCATCTACGCTTTCTTCCTGAATTCCAAACGCTTTCAGATTCGATTACCGGAGAGGAGACGAATCCCTGCCGGATTGCAAAGTCGATTTACGATTGGATGAGTGAAAACATTCACTACCGTTACGCCCCCGAATATTCGACAATACGCAACATCAGTCATTTCACTTTCGAGCGGCGATACGGGGATTGCGGTCAAATGGCGCTCTTGTTTATGACGCTATGCCGTATGCAGGGGATACCCGCACGCTGGGAATCGGGGTGGATGTTTTATCCCGATCTCGTCAATCTGCACGACTGGTGTGTCATCTATCTCGATCCGTATGGATGGATTCCCGTCGATCCAACCATGGCCGTTCTGGCGATGAGTTATTGGGATCCATCGACGTTCACTCAGGAAGAGCGGGAAAAGGTTCGAGATTTTTTCTTTGGCCGAATGGACGCCTACCGCATGGCGGCCAACAGCAATCATGGAGACCGTTTCGATCCATCAAAGCACCATTTTCGATCCGATACCGTTGATTTTCAGCGCGGGGAAACCGAGACATCGGAAAAGAATCTCTACTACGATTCTTTCGATTACGACTTGGTCATCTTGTCGAGAAAACCGATTCAAAACGAGACGGCAACAAGTCGAAAACGCTTTCAGTGACTACAAGATATATTAGAAAAATAATCGGATGAAATACAATATCTTGCCGTTTCGTCTGCAAGGACTGACTTTTTACCGGCCCGTAAGATAAAATAGAATAATGCCCGCTCCCAACTATATACAACTCCGTGAAGCGATCCCCAGCCACCCGATTTATTGTGTGGGCTTGATGTCCGGTACATCGGTTGACGCGATCGACGCGGCTGTCGTTGAGTTGAACTCGGCCCTCACACCGCCGGTCAAATTGGTCCACTTTATTGAATTCGGTATTCCGTCCGATCTGCGAAACCGTATCCTTCAATCCATGAATCCAGAGCAATCAACGACGCCGTTGTTGTGCCAACTCAATTTCGAAGTGGGCCAACGTTTCGCCGAAGCCACGACTGAAGTCGTACGAGCCTCCGGGATGAGTATGGATCGAATCGAATTCATCGGTTCGCATGGTCAGACGGTCTATCACATTCCCTACCCCCAATCAGCAAGAGACTGGCGGACCGGTTCGACGCTTCAAATCGGCGATCCCTGCGTTATCGCCGCTTTAACGGGCGTGACGACGATGGGAGATTTTCGTATCAGCGATATGGCCGTGGGCGGAGTGGGCGCTCCACTCATTCCTTTTGTGGATGCGTTTCTTTTCGCTCGGTCCGATGAAGAGATCGTCTGCCAAAATCTCGGCGGGATCGCCAACTGCACGCTCATCGATCGGGAAGGGAAGATCACCGCCTTCGATACAGGACCGGCCAACATGGTCATGGATTCGATTATCCAGCGGCTCAAACCGGGATTCCGATTTGATGATGGAGGTAAACTGGCTCAAAGCGGTCACGTCATTCCCCGTGTATTGAATGCTGCGTTGGAACACCCCTATTTCAAACAGCCTCCTCCCAAAGCCACGGGGCACGAAGATTTCGGCGACTCCTTCGTTGAGCGGTTGATCGATGAAGTTCCACAAGCATCTCTTGAAGATTTACTGGCAACCGCCTGTGAAATAACCGTCCAATCGATCGAATCGGCCTACGCAAAGTACATTTTCCCTCGCGCCAGGCCAACGAAAGTAATCGTCAGCGGGGGGGGGACGAAAAACCGTTATCTCATGGATCGGCTCAAACACGCGATCGATTCCGTTGAATGGATCGTCAGCGACGATTATGGCATCCCGTCGGATGCGAAAGAGGCGATGGGTTTTGCTGTCTTGGCGTATGCCGCCTTGAAGGGGATCCCCGCGAATATCCCGTCTGTCACCGGGGCGTCAAGGGAAGTGATCCTCGGAAAGATCGCGCCAGCCACCCCGCCATCTCGATGAATCTTTATTCCCTCTCCCTCTGGGAGAGGGTTAGGGTGAGGGCGTCAAAGCAATAGCGTATCGATAATACGAATCCCTCTTTGGTTCCGGTTTTTCCGGTTTATTCCCTATTCGGCCAAAGACTGACAGCTGATAACTAATAATGGATCATCCAATCGCGAATGGGCGTTTCACCGGCAAATAGTTTCGATCCCTTCAAAAGACCGCCGTCGGACGCGGCGGTTCGATAGGCATCCGATGAAACCCGGAGATAGTCGGCACTCGTTGGATCGATGGAAAGAAAGAGAGGATCGGCTTTGATGACGTCGATCTTCGTGATGTTTTCATCCTCAAAACCGAAGAAGATCGCTGAATCACCCTCTTCAACCACGGCAGTGTAATCGATTGTGATATTAACGAATGTCTGGGCGGCCCCATCGACGAGCTCGGTGGCGAGGAAGGTTTGATCGATATATCCGGCGAAAACGCTGTCGGTCACGAAGATATTGACTTGATCGGACCGTTCGGCATTGCTTGCGTTCATCGGCTTCACGGCGATGTGTTCTAAATTGTCGTAAAAGGTGCTATCCGAAATCGTGAAATCCTTTGGATTGTCCGGCGACCAGAAAAAGCCCACCCCGGTTTCGGTATTGTTGGCCACGGTCAAATGATCCGCATTGAAAGAGAGATTGGTATCGGCATCGACGCGGGTTCCGAGCGGGTTGCTGAGTAAATCGACGTAAGACCATTGGTGATTGCCGCTGAAACACAAAATTCCCGCCGAACCGCAGCCTTTGAGGACAATCGGTTCATCGGGTGTGCCTTCGAGGTTTGCCGTAAGGTTCGCCAAGAGCTGCATCCCCCAACGGTCGTTGTAAGAAGAGACCACATTTTTGAACGTCACCGATGTGTTATCACCACCAATGACAAATCCATCCTGATTTGCCATATTCATGGTGGAGACATCGCCGTCATTATCCAAATGAGTGACGATCACATCTTCGAAATGGCCGTGAACTGTCCCGCTTGGCCGGTCACCGAAAACGGCGAGAATCCAGAATCCATCATCACCGAATGAGGTGGCGTTGGACATATCCTTGAGTTCCATCCCGTCGGTCGAAAGAGGCCGATCGGAACCGTCGTTCGCCGTGAGGAGAACGTTTTTCACCGTCAAACTGAAATCGTCCGAGTTGGAGAGCGGTTCGATATTAACGGCCCGTCCCGGCGGGTTTTCCAGGGCCGGCAGCAGGATTAAATTCTCTAACACGATATCGACGGCCGCCGCATTGGCGATCCCGGCGGTATCACGTTTAGTTACTGTTCCATTTTCAGTCAAGAGAAGAATGGGACGGTTATCTGTCGAGTTCGCGGGGGGCGGGGGGGGGGGGGGGGGGGCGGGGCGGGGGGGGGGGGGGGGGGGG
>CAZSIZ010000049.1:0-15002 GCA_964606645.1 uncultured bacterium | reverse complement strand
GAATGGGACGGTTATCTGTCGAGTTCCCCCGGATCGTCACCGGAGAGTCAATCGCATATCCCCCTGTGTAGGGACCGCCCCCCGAAATCGTAATCACATCCGGTTCATCGGCGTTCGAGGCCACCGCATCGAGAGCGGCTTGAATGGAGACGTAATCTCCTCCCCCCCCACTATTCACCGTGACGGACTGAGACCAGGCTCCCGCTGTAAAACAGACGGTCAGCAAGAAAACGAAACCTTTGAGTACACGCTTCTTTTTACCATTCATCGTATTTCACCATCCCCTGTCAGAATGCTTAATCTCATCAATATCAATCGAGTTTCCCATGGAACAAGCATTTCGTCAAGTTATTTCCCTGTAAAAACCTGTGTTCCGGGAAATCGAAGGTGTCTCATCGCTGGAATTCACAAGACGTTTTCTTTGGGAGTTCTTCGTAGGGTGGACTCAAAGTGAAGCGTAGCCCACCATTTTCCATTACTATTTTTTGAATGCCTGATTAAGTAGACAACCGGCTCAATTTCTGAGATACTTGAAACCGATCGCGAGACGAATTAGTTCGACCGAATCGTCCATTGTCGTCATGAAAGAGACCGGCATATTCGGAACCACTCGATCACTCATATCAACAGGAGGAAAACCCATGTCCCGTATCACAACGATTTTCAGTATCGGTATCTTAATTCTCGTTTCGATCCTAACGATTCCCTATGCGTTATCACAAGAGACCAATTACGACGAATCGAAAATCCCGAAATACGAACTCCCCGATCCTCTGCTTTGCTTAGACGGAACGAAAGTCGAGAACGTGAAAACATGGACCGATAAACGCCGTCCGGAAATTCTTAAATTGTTTGAAGAACACGTCTATGGAAAAACGCCGGACAAAACGTTTCCAATGACATTCGACACCTCGTTTGAACGAAAGGCGCTGAACGGCAAAGCCGTGCGCAAGCAGATTACCCTCTATCCAACCGGAAACAAAAAGGAATTTCAAATCGAATTGCTGATCTATCTTCCGGTGGGAAAAACGAAACCCGTGCCGATCTTTCTGGGTTTGAACTTTGGCGGAAACCAGACGGTCCATCCCGATCCGGCGATAAAGATCAACGACGCCTCAATCCAATTTATGAAAAGGCGCGCCAAAACGAAAGACATCAAGCCGGAATCGACGCGCGGCAGATCGTCGTCACGCTGGGCGATCGAAAAAATCCTCGAACGCGGATACGGTCTGGCGATCGTCTATTACGGCGACATCGATCTGGACTACCACGATGGATTCCAAAACGGGATTCATCCCCTGTTTTATAAAAAAGGCCAGACGAAACCGGCCCCCGGTGAATGGGGAAGCATCGGCGCTTGGACCTGGGGCCTGAGTCGAGTCTTGGATTATTTCGAGAAGGATAAAGAGATCGATCACAAACGAACCGCCGTCATCGGCCATTCCCGGCTGGGGAAGACATCGCTCTGGGCGGGCGCGCAGGATCAACGTTTCGCCCTGGTGATCTCGAATAATTCCGGCTGTGGAGGGGCCGCGCTGTCACGTCGGGCCTTTGGCGAAACCGTGGCTCGTATCAACAAGTCCTTCCCCCACTGGTTCTGCGACAATTTCACGAAATACGATAACAACGAAGCCGAACTGCCGGTCGATCAACACATGCTCATCGCGCTGATCGCCCCCCGCCCGGTTTACGTCGCCAGCGCTCAGGACGATCGATGGGCCGATCCACGAGGCGAGTTTCTCTCCACCAAACACGCTGATCCAGTCTACCACCTGCTGGGAACGAAAGGCCTGGGCGTCCGTAAAATGCCCGAAGTCAATCAGCCGATCGGCCACACCATCGGCTATCATATCCGAACCGGAAAACACGACGTCACCGATTACGATTGGGAGCAGTACCTGAACTTTGCCGACCGGAATATGAAATAAATCGCAGTCATTAACATAACCGAAAAGTCCCCTCTCCCTCTGGGAGAGGGTTAGGGTGAGGGAATCTTTTCAAGTCATTGGCTTTAATTTAGGTAGAGTTTAATACACGATTTATTACATTCGTTGAAACAAAAAGAATGGATCGAATCATGAGACACTTAATTAAATTATTCGTCTTTTCATTAACCTTCACGATAAGCGGCGAGATCTTTGCACAAAATCCTTCTCCGGAAGATGCGGCTCGCGGTGTCCTGGAGCGGTTGATTCCCGAACGATCGGATCGCTTCGTCCTTAAAACGATCCCCAAGGACAACGGCCGCGACGTGTTTGAAATCGAGTCGAAGGCAGGACGGATCGTTCTACGCGGCTCGAATGGCGTTTCGATTTGCTCGGCGCTGAACTGGTATTTGAAATATTATTGCCATGCCGATGTATCCTGGTCCGGCGTTCAACTCAATCTTCCCGATCCGCTGCCTCGCGTGGCCAAGAAAATCCGCCGCGTCAGCCCACACCGATACCGCTATTTCTTCAACTACTGCTGCTTCGGCTACTCGCTGCCGTGGTGGGATTGGGATCAGTGGGAATTTATCATCGACTGGATGGCGCTGAACGGAATCAACATGCCCCTGTCGGTGACCGGCCAGGAAGCGGTTTGGCAATCAGTCATGCGTGAACTCGGCCTGAAGGACGAGTCGATCCGCGATTTTCTCGCCGGACCGCCCTACTTACCCTTCGGCTGGATGGGCTGTCTCGACGGATGGGGTGGCCCCATCTCGCAGGATTGGATCGACCGCCACGCCGAGATGCAGAAGAAAATCCTCGCCCGCGAACGTTCGCTGGGGATGACCCCGGTCCTTCAAGGATTCACTGGGCACGTTCCCAAAGCCATCGCGAATCAATTTCCCGATACGAAGTTGCATCGAATTGAGTGGATCGAATGGAACACGCTTTTCATCGATCCGCTCGATCCGCTTTTCCGCCGCGTCGGTAAAACGTTTGTCGAGCATCAAACCCGCCTTTTCGGGACGGACCATTTATACGCCGCCGATACGTTTATCGAGATGTCGCCGCCGAGCAGCGATCCCCAATTTCTGACCGACATGGGAAAATCACTCAGTGGAACGATGACTGCCGCCGATCCGGACGCTCTCTGGATTATGCAAGGATGGATCTTTTTCAACAACGCGAAATTCTGGAAGCCGCCTCAATCGAAAGCGTTTCTGGGTGGTGTTCCGGACGACCGAATGTTTCTTCTCGATCTGTTTTGCGATGTGGCCCCGGTCTGGAAGAAGACCGAATCCTTTTACGGCAAACCCTGGATTTGGTGTATCCTTCAAAACTTCGGTAACACCGTCAGTTTGAGCGGTCCCTTGGAGAGAATCAATAGCGAACTGCACAGCGCGCGTAACGATCCGAACCGGGGAAAGTTGTCGGGGATCGGGATGATCCAGGAGGGCCTTGGTTACAATCCCGTCGTCTTCGATTTTATGCTGGAATCGACTTGGCGAGATGCACCCGTCGATCTGGATGAATGGATTCGCAATTACGCCCACCGCCGCTACGGTCAACAGATACCGCAGGCTGAAAAAGCATGGTCGATCCTGAAGGAAAGCGTTTACAACGAAACCCACCGGCCCAACTCTATCATCACGACGCGCCCCAGCGAGAAGGCGGGAGGCACTTTGTCCATCCCGCGGCTCGATCGATTGACGCAGGCTTGGGACCAGCTGCTTCAATGTGGCGATGCACTGGGAAAAACCGAAACGTACCGCTTCGACCTGATCAACGTCACCCGCCAAACCCTGTCCGATCTCGCTCGTCTCAAATACACTCGCGCCATCAAGGCCTATCAGAATAAAGACCGGACCCAACTGGCTTCTACATCACGGGAATTTCTGCAATTGCTTAGCGATTTGGATAAAGCGCTGGCCACACGAACCGAGTTTCTTCTGGGCCGCTGGCTGGAAGACGCCAAACGCTGGGGAAACAACGGCCAGGAAAAACGCACGTACGAATGGAACGCCCGCAACGTCATCACGCTATGGGGTGACGCAAAATCGAGATTGCACGATTATGCAAAAAAGGAGTGGTCGGGGCTTATTTCGGGTTTTTATCTCAAGCGCTGGACGATGTTCTTCGAGCGCCTCGACCGGGCACTGGCCGAAGATAAAACCTTCGATGCCGAGGCCTTTACCCGCGATATCCAAGCCTGGGAGGAATCGTGGACCCGGCAGACGGAACCCTATCCCGCCGAACCTCGCGGAGACTCTGTGTCTGTTTCCCGCCAGCTTTTCAAACAATACGGAAAGGCGCATAAGGAAGGAAACGAATCGCACTCGGCTCATCGCGAACATGATTCTTCCGATAAGCCCAATCGGTCTAAGAAATTGGCCGCTCTCGTTCCGAAGGAATGGACGCTTTACGACAATAAAGTTCTGCGGTTCACGGCGAAGAGTTTGTACGAGCATATCAACGGGCGGGCGGAGTTTTTCCTGGCCTTCGATGCGATCGATCTCACCTTTGCCAGTTACGAGAAAGCCGGTGTAAAAAATACGTCTATCAATGTGTCGGTTTACGATATGGCATCGCCAGCCAACGCGTTCGGTGTCTATTCGGGAGAGCGCTCGGATGACGCGCTCCCGCTCGATCTTGGCCGGGCTGCCTACCGTTCCGGCGCGAATTACTACTTTTGGAAAGGACAGTACTACATCCAAATTGTCGCATCGAACGAAACGGAAGCACTCCAACGCACCGGCCTGGACCTCGCGCGTCAACTGGCCGATTTTCTGCCTGATTCCGGGGCAGCCGTTTGGGGATTGAGCGCGATGCCCCGTGAAGGATTGGTTCCCGATTCCGTTCAGTTTTATCTGGTCGATGCGTTTGGGCTTGGTTTTTTGAAAAACACATACACGGCGCAGTACCGAAAAGGCGACAGTGACGTGACGGTTTTCCTCTCGCGCTGTGACACAGACCAATCCGCCCGTTCAACGGTAACCCGATACAGCAAATTCGCCGAACGGTACGGGAAGTCGGCTGAGCGTGTCACGGTGGACGGCGTCGAACTGCTTCTCTGCGATATGGGATCGAACTATGACGCCGTCTTTCAGAAAGGCCGCCTGATCGGCGGTGTCGCGGCGGAGAAAGACCGAACCCGAACGATCCAGGCCGCCGCCGATCTAAGCAAGCAACTGCAAACCGAGTAAATACGACTAGGTCTACGGATAGCATATTTTTAACAGCACAAATGGGCCATTGACAGAACTTCAGATTTCCAGATTTTTCGATCACAATGATACGAAATCAGGATTTAGAGCGATTGTCAAAAGAAAATTCGTTTATGTGGTTTGGACAATTCTAAAAAGCCTAGAATTTTCCAAATCGTGACGATTCATTCCGAAAAAACTTTTGACAACCACTTAAAAAAATCTCAGCCGCAATTGCGAAGGGGAAAAAACATGAGTCAAACAAAAAAGTCAAAAGAGATAATGTCAACTAACCGCCGGTCCTTTTTGAAGACGGCAGCAGTCACGGCTTCAGCCGCCACGCTCGCGGCGTCGAATGCCAATCGATTCGGTCATACCGCCGGGAATGACGAAATCAAAGTCGGCTTGATTGGCTGCGGCGGACGCGGCAGTGCTGCGGCAAACGACGCGATGGATGCGGACCCAGGAGTGAAAGTCATTGCTCTGAGCGATATTTTCCCCGATAAAGTTCAAAAGACACTGCAAGGATTGAAGGATCGAAAACCGGAGCAAACCCTCGTGAAGGACGATTGTTGCTTTGTGGGTTTTGACGCATATCAAAAAGTCATCGATTGCGGGGTGGATGTGGTCTTGATCGCCTGCACGTCCATTTTCCATCCTAAATATGTAAAAGCAGCCATCGATGCCGGAAAGCATGTGTTTGCCGAAAAACCTCATGCCATCGATCCGCCCGGCGTGCGGTTGGCGATGGAAACATTCGAACTCGCCAAGCAGAAGAAACGCTGCATCGTTTCCGGTTTGATCTACCGCTATGTACCGGCGTTTCGCGAGACCATGAAACGTATATGGGACGGGGCGATCGGCGACATCGTGGCCATCGAAGAGAATTATCTCCGCACGCCTTACGTCTTGGCTCCCCGCCAGCCCGGCGATCGGGAAATCGAATATCAGTTCCGCAATTGGTATCATTTTTCCTGGCTGTCCGGCGATGATATCTTGCAGTCGTTGGTACACAATCTGGATAAAGCGCTTTGGGCGATGCGTGATGAAGCGCCGATCAAGGCGCACGGTTTGGGAGGCCGGTCCGCTTCTTTCGGTTCGATTTACGGAAACGTTTTCGATCACTATTCGGCGGTTTATGAATACGCCGACGGGAGAAAAATTTACGGATTTGGTCGTACGCAAGAGAATTGTCACACGGGCACGTCCGACATTCTCCTCGGAACGAAAGGCCGTTGTGACGTGATGAAGGGCCGGATCACCGGAGAAACCAATTGGCAGTACGATGGGCAGGAAAGAAGTGGTTATAAAGTGGAACACGAAGAATTATTCAAAGCCATCCGTTCCGGCACGCTGCTGGTGAACGATTATGGGGTGAAAAGTTCCATGATTGGAATACTCGGACAAATGGCGGTTTATTCGGGAAAACAGATCGGCTGGGATGAGGCGTTACAGTCCAACTTCACGTTCGGTCCGCCGATCGGCGATTTTAATACGAAACCGCCCGTCCTGCCGGATGAAGAAGGAAATTATCCCGTCCCGGTTCCCGGCAAAACCAAAGTGATCTAACGGTATGGAATAGGCGGCATGATCGATTTTCAATTCCCTCTAACTCCCCCCAGGCTTGGGGGGAGGACTTAATGCTTCACACGGCTGACCTGTTACCTCAGTTTTAACATCCTTGAGATTAGAGAACTATTTTTGCTGGTGATTCAGCAATTTTATGGAATATTGAATCAATTTCTGAATCGGAAGTTGATCGATTTGAAATTCACTAAAATGATAATCTTATTCATCAAGGTGACGTATACCAATGGTTAGGAAATCTTCAGCGTGACCAGCGCGACGGATATTAAAAGCCAAGTAGGGTGGGTCGCGTTTTTTGACCCACCATTATTAATCAAGATGGTTTAAATCCACCATTCCTCTAAATGAATTGGTGGTTGTTCTGCGCATAATAAAGGCTGATAAGAGACTACCCACTAAACCCGATCCCCGATCTCAAGTTTCCTCATCAGTCGCCCGCGCCGGTGGTTCAATGCCTCGACGAGTTTTTTCCCCTCAGTGGCAAGACGGGCGATATCGAGCGCTTTTTCAGTTACCTCCAGTGCGAGAGCGGGCAGCCGGTCTTTATGCTCGTAGAGTTTGGCCAATTCGATATAGGCGAAAAGATCCGTCGAGCCGGACTCGATCCGCTTGAGCCATAACGATCGGGCGCGGTCGTAACGTTCCATCCGCTTATACAAAATCGAGAGATGCTTTTCCGTTTTCAGCCGGATGAGTTCGGGCAGATCGTTTCGTTCCAGTGCGCGTTCAAAGCACACGCACGCCCGTTCCCAATCGTTTTCAATCACGAAGATGCGGCCCATCGCGGCGATCTCCTGTCCGTGCAGTGAATCGTCCAGCGGCTCACGCAGCATCTGACACGTGCGGGCGGCGACGAACGCCAGTGAGAGAATATCATCCGCGTTGTGGTTCAGCACCGGCCGCATTCGCTCGATCCGAATCCCGCGCAGAAAGTCGAAATAGACGTAGGGGATCAGCGCACCGGGGATATCGTCTTCTCGCACACGCCCCAGGATGGAAGATTCCAGCGTTCCGAGCGAGCAGTCGGGAAGAAAATCGCGCCAGAGACGTCGGGCAGGGAACAGCAAATCGGCGTGGGGAAGTTGGGTCATGCGGGTTCGCAGTCGGTTGAGCATATAGCGGGTGGTCAGAATGGGAACGTCGAACGTCTTTCCGTTGTAGGTCGAGATGGCTTTGAAGCGGGAGAGCGTGTTTTCAAACTCGTGAAGAAGCGAAGGCTCCTCATCGTAATCGCGCATCAGGAATTGCCGCACGAGAAAGCCGCCGCGCTCGAAATATCCGACACCCGTAAGAAATGGAACCGTCCCGGTCCCCCCGGCCAGGCTGGTGGTTTCCGTATCCAGAAACAGAATTTCCTTCGGGTGGATGCCCGTAAAACGTTCGTCACGTGTTTGCAGCGCCAGTTCTTTGGCGGTGATCTCTTCGGGGGGATACAACAGTTCGTTGGAGGGATAGAACACGTCGCGAACCACGCACGATCCGGGTTTATTCGTGACCGTCTCAAAACCGAGACTCGCGATGAAAGCGAACTTGGCGTCGTCCCGTTTTTGGATGCTGTCGAGCAGATCCCGCCCCCGGCTGATTCCGGGAACGTTGAGAAGAGACTCCGGGATCGAAGCGCCGCCCTTCGCCGGTTCGGGAACCGTCTTCTTTTCAGCGCTTTCCTGAGTCGTTCCGTGTTTGAACCGTTTCAGGCGTTCGTATAAATCCGCCATACTTGAGCGATGTCCGGGATTCGTATGATTTATTCTTCATCGTTGGATTCGGTTTCGGTTGGTTCCACCGTTTCGCCGAAACCGAGTTTGGCACGAATTTTATCGTGGATTTCAGCATACATATCGGGATTGTCGAGCAGGGTGCGCTTGGCGTTTTCACGTCCTTGGCCCAATTTTTGATCCTCGTACATATACCAAGCCCCGCTTTTACTGACGATCTCGTGAGTGACGCCCAGGTCGAGCAGTTCACCGGTTTGCGAGATGCCTTCACCAAAGGTCAGGTCGAATTCGGCTTCGCGGAACGGGGGGGCGACTTTATTCTTCACGACTTTCACTTTGACCCGGTTCGCGACCGCTTCGCTTTTTTCCTTGATCGTTCCCGTGCGCCGAATATCGAGCCGGACGGTGGAATAAAATTTCAAGGCGCGGCCCCCGGTCGTCGTTTCGGGATTGCCGAACATGACGCCGATTTTCTCACGAATCTGGTTGATGAAAATCGCGCAGGTCTCGGATTTCCCCAGGATCGCGGTCAGCTTACGCAATGCCTTGGACATCAGCCGTGCTTGCAGCCCAACCTGATGGTCTCCCATTTCCCCGTCGATTTCAGCACGCGGAACCAAAGCCGCCACCGAATCGACGACGATAATATCGATTGCGCCGCTGCGCACCAGCATCTCCATGATATCGAGCGCCTGCTCGCCGGTGTCGGGCTGCGAGACCAGCAGATCGTCGATATTGACTCCCAACTTGGCAGCGTATTGAACGTCGATGGCGTGCTCGGCATCGATAAACGCGGCGGTTCCGCCCATTTTCTGCGCTTCGGCAAGGATGTGCAGAGCCAGTGTTGTTTTCCCGGACGATTCGGGACCGTATATCTCGACAACACGCCCGCGCGGTATGCCTCCTACCCCTAATGCCCAATCCAAGGCCAACGATCCTGTGGGGATCACTTCCATCTTCTGGGTGGGGAAATCCCCCATTTTCATGATGGAACCACGTCCGAATTGTTTTTCGATTTGCGAGATGGCGAGGTCGATTGCTTTATCCCGGTCTTTGAGTTCGATAGCCACTTTTAACCTCCTGGAATCAATCAAACGTATTACTGAACATTTGTATATTAAACCATTTTTCCGATCCGTGCAAGTGTTTTATGAAAAAAGTTTCAACCTTCCATATCCGAAACGTTCTTTTAGATTGATTATTAAAGATACGTTCGTAATGGCGTTTGAAGAATCCCGAAAAAGCACGGGATTCTTCAAGTCGTAACGCATTCAATCCGACGATACATTTGAAAACCGCTCAAACGATTCTAATTGACGAAAATGAGAAAAACCATCACAATCAACTATCTTTCTCAACGGGATTTCAAGAATAATGAGTAAAAAGAGAAAAAAGCCAAAACTTACCTCGAATCAACCC
This sequence comes from uncultured bacterium, assembly GCA_964606645.1. Taxonomy (GTDB): domain Bacteria; phylum Hinthialibacterota; class Hinthialibacteria; order Hinthialibacterales; family Hinthialibacteraceae; genus CAZSIZ01. The sequence goes on along the minus strand of CAZSIZ010000049.1, from coordinate 5,150 downwards.
CAGCCTCAACTCGCGCCCGAAACGGCTCCAAAAGAGAACTGGGCGATGAAGATTTCAATCGCGGGTTGGATCGTTTTTCTGATATGCCTCACCATTGCCACGATCATGATGGCCACGACAATTCCGAAAGGAGACGCCGTTCCATCGATCAAAATTCTAACCGTTTTGCAATGGACGGGAGCAATCGCTGTGATCGTCGCCATCACAGCCCTGTTCAGAGCAAAAAGTGATGACAAAATACATTAGAAAAAACAATATAAGCCTTATTAATACAAATAATTATCTCTGTGGTAAAATTCTGATTCATTCCACGGCCCATTCCAAAATCCCCCCGGATAGATTCTCCTGAAGTTGGATCTCGATTCGAAGCCCCGCCGCCGTTACCGGATCGAACGAAACTCGGTTGAATTGGTCCTTCGATACCCCAAATTGCCCGGCATTGGATACTGGTTTCCATTGCCCGCCGTCGTTGTAGAGAAGCCGCCACGATTTCGGAATCCGGCATGCGCCATGCCCGGTGTCGTCGAACCAATAGACGCTGGCGGAATCAATAGTTTCATACTTTTCAAAATCGTATTGAACCCATTCCCGTGTTCCCAGGTGAGGCCACCAGTGGAATCGGAGGATCGTCTGATCGTCTGAGTTTTCCGGTTCAACCCGGTCGTTCATCCCGTGGACGCTCAGCAAACTTTCTCCACCTTCGCGCATGAATGAAACGCTGATCTCACTTTTCGAGGCAATGGTGGCAGGCTTCAGAGGTTGCGCCGCCGATGATTCCCGCGCCAGCCACACCGCCATTTCTCCCTTCCCGCGATGTGCCCAGGCGTAGTAGGGAATCGCTGTAAATTTTGTCCGTTTCTTTTTCAGGGTTTTTCCGTCTCTGCCGTATGATAAGATCGTTGCGTTGCCGTTGATGATGGTGATCCCATTCAGCAGGTCTTTTCGGAATTGGGATCTCAGCCGGACGTTATCGGGTAGTACGATATCGGAAATATGTCCGCCGTTGTCGAGCGATTCCGCACAATAGACGATCGGCCCGCGTTCCAGCGCCACCCGCCCCGCATCAGCTTCGATTTTATCGTGAGCCAGTACACGCCGGACGGGCATCGGGAGGTTCAATTCGATCCAGTCCCCTCGCTTCCACGCGCGTCGAATCCGGGCGTATCCTTTCTCCATATCGAGGGATATTTTCCGGCCGTTGACTTTCAGAACAGGTTTTTTCCTGGATTCGTTCATGTATCGGTAGAGATCGCTTGGAACGGGCTGGTTTCTGGCCCAGCCGGGAATGCGCACGTAAACCGCGAATTCCCCCGGTCGTTCCGGCTCAACCGTTATTTTCACTTTTCCGTTCCAGGGATAGCGGGTTTCCTGTTCGATACGCACGGTATTCGATTCAATTTCAGTTTCCGCATGTCCGCTGGCGAATAGATTGACGTACAGAATGTCGCCTTGACGCGCGTAGACGTAGCCGGGAATGGAGGGCATGAAACGGGTGACATTCGAGGGACAGCACGAGCATCCGAACCAGTGACTGCGCGTGCCGCCGCCCGGTCCCGCCGCCAGTGGATTGGGATAGAAGAAACGGTCGCCATTGAGTGAGATACCCGACAGCATGCCGTTGTAGAGTACCCGCTCCAGCACGTCGATATATTTCGCGTCACCGTGCAGCAGGAACATGCGGTGATTCCATATCGCATTTCCGATCGCGGCGCAGGTTTCGTTATAAGCGGAGAAATTCGGTAATTCGTAGTTATCGCCGAACGCTTCGCCCGCGTGCCGCGCGCCGATCCCACCGGTGATGTACAGTTTCTTCGAGGCCACGTTTTCCCAGATTCGGTCGATGGCCGTTACGTAGCCGGAATCGCCGGTCAGCGCGGCGGTGTCCGCCATCCCGGCGTACATATAGGAAGCGCGTACGGCATGCCCCACGGCTTCATCCTGCTCGACGACCGGTTTGTGATCCTGGCAGTACGGCCCGTAGAGTTCGCGCTCGTGAGCCTGTCCCCGCTCGTCAAGGAAAAATTTTGATAAGTTGAGATACTTTTCATCACCGGTTACGCGATAGAGTTTCGTCAATCCGATTTCCACGACTTGGTGTCCGGGGATGTCGCGAATCTTGTCCGGCCCGAACACCCGGTCGAGCAGGTCGGCGTTTTTCAGCGCCACGTCCAGCAGCGAACGTTTGCCGGTGGCCAGAAAGTGTGCGGCGGCGGCTTCGAATAAGTGCCCGCTGTTGTAGAGTTCGTGACTGCTTCTCAGGTTCGCCCAGCGTTTATCGGACACCCAGCGCACGGGTTTCTCCGATTTTATCGTCCGTGCGGTGTAGAGATAGCCATCGTCTTCCTGGGCGGAAGCGATTTTCGCGATGATCTCATCCAGATAATTCTCCAATGGCGGATCCGGAAAGACGCTCAGGGAGTAAGACGCGCCTTCGATAATTTTGTAAGGATCGGTGTCGTCGAATGGAAAATCGCCTTGAAACGCGCCTCCCAGTTGCCCGCCCGCCCGTGAGAAATTATCGATGCGCCCGGTCTCTTCGCATTTCTCCAGCGCAAACGGAATCGTCACCGTGCGATTGGTTTCAAGCCGGGGACTCCAGAACCGGTCCGCGATATGAACCGCGTTGAACGAAACCGGCTGCACAGGATAATCGCGTTTCGGGGTTGCCCCCGCGTTCAGAACACCCACCAATATCCCTGCCGCAATCCATCTCAGCGATCCATTCATATCGAGCCTCTCTTACGAATTCACTTATCGATTCAATTCGTATTATCGAATAAATATCTTCTCAAGAATAGCCGCATGGATCGACCCTTATCGACCTGAATTTCATTCCCCAATTCAAATAACCGTACCGAAATGGTAATATAGAGAAAACGGTCCTGAAATGGAAAATTCAATGAATCGAGCAGTATGAGTAATAATGGAACTCACTATTACTTCGAACTTAATGAATTGCTCCCCAAGCGAAAAGAGGTATAAGCCGATGAATTTATTACGACTGTCGTGTATCGTTATTTCCTTGTCGATCCTGGCCGCCGACGCCGTCCCTCAGGATCGGCTGTCTGGACCGTTGGGAGATTTGATCCAGGTTCAGCCGGGCCGTTCCCGCCGCGTTTCGTCCGCCGCACCGGGGCCGGACAGCAACCGGGACAACATCGGAACCGTCAAGCCGGGTGAAACGCGAGTGCTCGCCGACCTCACGGGGCCAGCCGTCATCACGCATATCTGGCTGACGTTCAACGACGCCCGGCCCAACTGGATATCGAAGACCGGTTCCGCCAACCCCGCCGAGATCGTTCTGCGCATGATCTGGGACGATGGAAAACACCCCGCCGTGGAGACACCGCTCGGTGATTTCTTCGCCGCCGGTTTCGGGCTTCGCAGTGAAATCGAATCCACGCCCGTCCAGGTCGAAGACGGCGACGGTTACAACTGCTACTGGCCGATGCCGTTTCACAAACGCGCCCAAATCACCATCACCAATGAAAGTGAAAAATCGATCCGCAGTTTCTATTACCACATCGACTACACGGAGATGGAAAGCCTTCACGAAGAGACTGCGTATTTCTGCGCTCAGTACCGCCAGGAATTTCCCCAGACGGAAGGCCGGGATTATCTCATTCTCGATGCGGAGGGCCGGGGGCATTACGTCGGCACGGTTATGTCTGTCCGTTCCCGCAGCCCAGAATGGTTCGGCGAGGGGGACGACAAGTTTTACATCGACGGCGAGACCCATCCATCGATCTGGGGAACGGGAACGGAGGATTATTTCCTCTGCGCCTGGGGGTTGCGTGAATGTCTCTTCCCAAATTTCGGCTGCACTTACACAAATGCAGGTTTTGGCGATTTAGGTGTGCGTTATACGCTCTACCGCTGGCACATCACCGATCCCGTGCGCTTCACCAAGTCTCTGCGTTTCGAGATCGAACATAAGGGCTGGATATCGGCGGACGAAACCGCTTCCGGCAAGATCGACGGCCACGTCGAGCGCGAAGACGACATGGCCACGGTCGCGTTCTGGTATCAGATCGGCCAGCCGAAACGCTTCACGGAACTGCCGCCGCTGAAGGATCGCGTTTTCCCCAACCTGGACCTCATCACCGAGGGAAAAGACCTGCTCGCCACCGCCCGTCATTCGGAGGGCCGGCTCGAAATCCAGAAGGGCTACGGCTGGACCGGTGAAGGCCAACTGCTCTTCCTGACATCGGCGGACAAGCCCTTTTTGGAAGTGGATTTTCAAGTCAAGAAAAAAGAGCGTCGCGGTCTAATTCTGCGCCTGACCCATTCGTACGATTTCGGCGTCTACCAGATTTATTTCGACGGTAAAAAAATGGGCAAACCCGTCGATTTCTATTCCGAAAAAATCGAAATTCGTGACCGATACTTAGGCACATTCGAGTTAACCGCCGGAAAACATACATTCCGCTTCGAGTACACGGGAATGAATCCACTATCAGACGGCAAATACATCGGCCTCGACTCCATCCGCCTGCGCGAAAGATGGCAGAAGAAGCGAAAATCCCTGCGGTGAAAAAACTTGCTTCGATGGATATTTTCGGATAAAGTTATAGATAATTGGATTGCAAAGGAGTTAAGTTGATGATACAAGTAATAACTGCCGTTAAGTGTGCAACGGATTTTTTAAGCGAAGTGTACGATACGAAAGAGGTCGTGGGTATTTTGCTCGAAGAAGTCGAATTGTCTGAGGATAGTAGTTTCTGGTTAGTTTCCGTGGGTTCTTCACGCCCTGTACCTTCGGATGGCTTCATGGAGAACATGGTAAAAAAAGAATACACCCGTGAAGTAAAGACGTTAAAGTTGAATGCTCAAAACGGCGATGTCATATCGATGACAAATTACAACCAATGATCGAGTGGATGGAAGAACTAATTTACAAATATAGCAACAAAGGATTATTGATCGATACCAATATATTGCTGCTGTATTTCGTCGGTTCGTTCGACCGGCAGCATATTGAAAAATTCAAAAGAACCTCCCAATTCACAATCAAAGATTTCGATTATTTGGTCATTCTGCTCGACCGTTTTGACACCCTCGTAACCACTCCGAATATTCTCACTGAAGTGAACAACTTTGAAGTGTACCCCATTGTCAAGACAAATTTTCACCTATTTTAAGGTAGGTTA
>CAZSIZ010000048.1:0-26252 GCA_964606645.1 uncultured bacterium | reverse complement strand
GACGGGTCAAACCAACCCGACTCTGGGTGGGTCAAAGGTACCCGGCTATTGACAGTACTCGTGTACGTTCTCTTTCGGTGCGTCCGGATCGCAGTCAAAACGCCAGATGCGTTTCAGTTTTTCAACCTTTCCCTCCGGTGGGATCGACTCCAGCGCCTCGAATGTGTAGACGATGCCGTCTCCACCCCCGAAAATGATCTGTTTTTTTCCATTTACAACCCCCAGTGCCGGGGATGACCAGGTGCTGTGGAAGATGTTGGGGCCGATGCCTTCATCATCACTAGCCAGGAGCCGTCCCGTTTTCTTTTCGAGCACGATTAGACTCGGTCCGTCCGGCTTTCGAATCTTCCGATGGGTATTGTCGACGCCGTTACTGGTGTTGAGGTATAGGAAATCACCGTCGAGAAGAATTGAGCAGTGGGCGGCGTCATGCGGATACGTTCCCGCTTGGTTGGGGATATCATAGAGCCAGATAATGTCTGCATCCGTGGGGGTGACCTTATATATGTTTTCGGTTTCCAGTCCAAGCCCCATGTGACGGCCCTCATCTTGGTAAGGTCCGTCGTTGCCGTTGCTCTGGCCGTTGATGTCGAGGCACATCGCCTCGCCTCGGTTGGTGACGACATAGACACGATCGTCTTCGATCGTCACCGGCGAGACGATCCCGCCTCGCGGCCAGTCGAGATAGGGATCGGGGCCAAGTTTCGGAACCACTAACTGCCACAGGAAACGGCCGTCCGCTTCGTTCAGGCATAACAGGATTCCACGGTCGCCCTTGTGACGGGGATCTCGCGGTGTGTAGTTGTTGGTTCCGATCAATACTCTTCCATTCGCGACGATGGGAGTGGCCCAGGTCTCACTGCCCATCGGGACTACCCATTTCACATTTTCCCCTGTGTCGGGATCGAATCGGTCCACCAGACCCGTCTCGCTAGAAACCATGTTCCGTGTGTGTTTCTGGCCCCACTGCGGCTGATCGTCTGAATGAGCGCTCGATGCGGCAAGGCAGCCGCAGGCAACGACGGCCACTATGAGTGCTATGTTCGTTTTTATAACTATCATTAATTTTTCCTTTTTTTGATTAGCGAGTTCTATTTGTTTCCGCAATATAAGAAAAGATACTGATTAATCGAACGACGCTTCGAACATCTGGTAATGGGAGAGGTCCATTCCCATGGCGAGGTAGGTTCGCTTGGCGCCCTCGTTTTCTTTCTCGACGTAAAGGCGCAGGCCGGGTGCGCCCGCTTTCTTCGCCTCGGATTGGATGTGTTCGTAGAGTGAGCGGAAGACGCCGCTTTTGCGGTCTTCCGGGAGGACGTAAACGCTTTGAAACCACCACCAGAAACCATTGCGCCAATCGCTCCATTCCAACGTTACCATAGACTGCCCGACGATTCGGCCATCGATCTCCGCGATGAAATACCGGCCCCGGCTGCCGTCCGAAAGCAAGGTTTGAATCCCTTCCGACAGCGACGGTATATCCAAATCCAAGTCTTCGGTTTCCTTTGCCATTTCGGCGTTGAAGCGAACGATGATTTCCCAGTCGTCCGGGCGCGCGTTACGAATCGTAATCATTGGTTGAAATGTCTCCTTGTTCGTGTTGTAATGGGAATAGCGATTTTCGTATTGGTTTTCCGATTTTTAAAATATAGAACGCAGGAACGATAGTGTACAGGAAACGGCGTTCGACAATCAAGGACTCAAACCTTCGAGAAGATAGAATTGACAGGGAGGCCAAATCCTGAATTTTGTAAGACACTCATAAATCATGGACATGCCCGTATGCTCCCATTGACCAAACGGGAATAAGAAGAAATAATATTTCTTTTACGTTAACGTTAACGTTCGCTGTTTCGGATCACCCCAAACAGCCAGAAATAAGTTGTATGGATGGGAGGGAACGTCCGCCCCTGGAAGTCGTATCGATCTCTGTTTTCGGGGCGGATCGTGAATTGATATTATTATACCCATACTCGATCGGCATCTAGCCGGTATCCCATTCTCCGACATCCGTAATACCGTTCAAATTAAATCGCAATAATTTTTTCAGAAAGGTTTCCATTAGAATGAGCCGAACATCTTTCCCTGTCAGTGTGGTCAAGTCTCACAACAGCCAAACCCACGTCCAGAAAATCCGCTGCATCCCCGGAAAACCGATTGGAACCGGCGAGATTTATCTGGGGAAAACCATTGAATCCAGTGAAATCCGGGTGGGTGAAAAAGAGAAACAAGCCCTCCAATCCATTGCCGCACTCTGGCGTGAAGGCTTTCAGTATCTAAATTCACTGGTGTTGAATGGAGCGGTCAACGATCTGTTTAAAGCCGTCCGTAAAAAGAATAAAACGATGACCGTGGCTTGGATGAGGAAGCACGATGTGCTTCTCGACGTGCTGCTGGATGAAGACGAGCCGATTGTCCGATTGGATACCAGCTGGCTCAAGGCGTTCGATGACAGCGATTCTGGAGAGCAGACCGAAAAAGGCCTGACCGTTCTTGCCGCGATGGCTCAACTCCATCTTCTTACGACGTTGAACGGTTTGAAACAGCGGGAATCGATTCACATTCTGCTGGATAGTGCCGCGCTGCTTCCCCGTGAGGACTTAGACGCGCTTCACGCTGTTTTGCGTGGCAGGCACATCGACGCCAACAACACCTTCAGCCTGATGCTGGCTGGCGTGGAAGACGACGCGATGGCGCTCGAACTTGACGAACTGGAACTGAAACCGTTGTGCGGCGTTCCCACACGCGTTCTATTCGAGGTGGGCAACCGGCTGGAGCACGATCTCTTCACATTGCGTCGTGAAGGGGCCGAGGCATCACTCAATATTGCCAAATGCCTGAAAGCGTGTATCGGCGCGGACAACGGTATCCCCATTACGAAAAAAGAGATCAACACGCTACTCGAACGGATCGAATCCAGCGATAGGCCGGTTTCCCTGATTGAAAAGACGTTGAAATGGCGGGATAAATGGGTTTCCTGGCTGTTGGGGCAATGGCGGGTGAATATTCCTTACGACCAATCCCGCGTCGTGCGTCTCATGGCCGAAGAGATTGAAGACGTAGACGAAAAACGCGCCCTCATCAACGAAGCCATCAGCTCCACCTACGATCTGGAGATCGAAGGGGAGAACATCCAGCAGATTACGACCTGGGCGCGAAATAGCGGAATGCGTATGGTCGCGGGACGCTTAAGCCGCGCGTTCGGCAACCAGGCGCACTTGCTTTCGGTCGCGAAGGTTCTGGCCGACAAACAAGGCCTGCTTCCTTACGTCAAGAAATTGCATAAAGCGAGCATGGGACTGCCCGCGTTACAGACTCAGGCCACCCGCCTGCTTCACCTTGTTCAGCAGCGCAAATCCACCCCCTTCGCGCAGACCGTCGGGGCGTTGAACCATTTCGAGGAAGCGCTCTTTGCGTATCAGTCCAAAGAATTTAAACGCATGTTGACCGAAAAGGACGAAGCGTCGCGCCGGGTGATCGGACGTCCGGACGCGGAGACCTGCGGCGATGTGCTCGACACGATCCAGGATCGAATCCGACAGTTGTACCAGGTCGCCGCCGAGTTCAGGGATGAGTTGGAGAGAACGAAGAAAAATCCAGCGGCCTACATCGTATTTCTGCAGCGCCTGCATCCGGCGGAAACCGTCAACCTGGCCAATGCCAACCTGCTGCGGGAGGTTCACCCCGGTAAGGAAGAAGACCTGGAAGACCTGACTCGTCAGGGCGGTCATTACACCTACTCCAGCCCCGGCCTGGGCCGAATCAACCGGGATGGCGCGATCGAAGACACCAACTGGATCATTCAAGTGGATGACTGGATCGAGGCGATCCCGCTCTTCATTCACGAACGCGTCGTGCGCCGCACAATCGACTTGGGCGGTGAAGAATCCACGGTTGAAATGATCGAAACCGAAGTCGATCAGGAAGCGATGGAAGTCTTCTTCCGCCTTCACTCCGAATTCTGGGCGCAGAACATCGAGGCCGTCATGGACTCGGAGCATATCGGACTCTCGCGTCGTCTGCTCGTACAGAACGACGCCAAGTTGAGCGCCGCCGCCGAAGCGTTCCGACGTCAAAATCCCGACAGGACCAGTGATGAAGCGGCGACCGTCGTGATTGCCGACAATCCCGGCCTGTATGACGGAGTGACCGCTTTAGCCGCTTTGATTTCTGAAGCCTATCGCCAACAGGTCGAAAAGGTGAACCTGGCGATCGAAAAAAACGACACTCCCCGCATCCAGGCCTTGGAAAGCGTTCTCTTCGATGCTCCCAAATCCACCTTGAACCAATTACTCGATAAAAAATCGGCGGCGGTCATCGCGAATGATGCGATGCACCGAATCAAAGGCGGTTTCAGGGCGATTTTCGACCGCCTGCGGCCTCTCGCGGACCCGCCGACACGGCCGGTCTCCAGCCTTCACATTCTCACGACCGAATCCGCCGGGATGACCGAAGGGTACGTCCAGACCTGGATCGAAGAGGAAATGGCGCTCTTCAACGTGATCCGGGACCAGGGCCTTGAAGTCGAAGTCAATGAACTGATGGATCGCTTCCGAACCCGGATGCTCGCCATCAGTAAAAAAGTGATCGACGAATTCGGGATGGGTGTGGTGATCGATGAAGTGATGGCTCAGCAGCGTCTTCCCGAACCGGCGGCGGTCATGACTGTGCTGATGTCGTTCAAACCGGTCATGGAAGAGGCCGCCAAACTGGCGGTACTGATCGAACGGGCCGAAGCCGGGAAAAAACGGAAAGTCAAATTCGACAACGCCGACGATCCCAAGGACGTCGACGATTACATCAAGAGGAACCGTACGAAATTGTTGAGATTCGCGGTTCCCAAAGTCGCTGAAAATAACGGTAAGGCGTTCGACAAACGGCTACAGGAAATCACTGCCTCGAATAAAAAAGCAAGCCTCTACGAATTGCAGAAAAAAGCCATCGCGTCCGAAGACGATTTTAAAGAAGAACTGGAAGCGATTGTCCGTTTCGAGGCGCGCCAGCATATTCTGGAAAGACTGGACAAGCAGCATCCCGAACTGCATCTCTTCGAACAAGCGCGAACCTACATCCGTATGCACACGGCCCTGGGAAAATCGACCGCGCGCAAACGGATTATCGCCAAACACAAACTCAACGCCTTGACCATGCACCCATTGAACTACTACCAGGCGGCGGGCGGAAACAAACGCTACAACCTGCTCTATACCCCAAGCCGGGTGAACCTGGGCGAGCACGAACGCGATTCGGTCGTGAAGTGGAGTCAATGGGTCGGGGGCGCCGACCGCTGGGCCGCCCAAGCAGGCTCCGAGTTTTACAGCCAGATCAACGAAGGCGGTGTTGAAGAGCGCCCCGCTCTGGCGTATGCCGAAATTCAGAAAACATCCGAAAACGCGCTCTGCGTCACTCATTTCGCAGGATCGAACGCGCTGGCGCTGTTGTGCATGGCCGTACTTGAAGGCGACGCCGAAGACATGGCCGACCAGATGAACCTGCGCCACGACCGCATGGTTCCCCCGGCGGGTGAAGGCTACGGCGGCTACTGCGTTCCCAAGGACGGTCTGTTCCTGGCCTTTGTGCTGTCGCTTCAGAACGAAGTGAAACTTCGCCAGATCGGAATCCCCGAACGCTATCACGACGGTATGATGAAACTGGCGAAAGACGTTCTATTACGCCAGAACGATTTTGAAAGCCATTTCGATTGGCAGCGCTGGGCGGCTGAAAAATTGCTGACCTTCCGCGCGCTGAAAAAATACTTCGATATTCAGGACGATCTGCTGGTCTTCCAGATTACCAAGATCGCCCGCGCGGTCGAGAATCTCGGCCAGCCCTGGTACGAAACCGCCGACGGTTCCAAACTGGTCGCCAACCTGGCCGCGAACTGGGGTGTGGAGAAGATGATTATCCGCGCCGAACAGGTCAACCGCTTCATGGTGTTCTACAAAGCCTGGATGATCTACGATGCCCTGCGCGAAGCCCGTCTGGACAACCCCAACTGTCCCGCCGAAGAGGACGCGGTGATTGCGCTTTCCGCCGAATACAAGCCAGTGCAGGACGTGCGATTCTCGACCGGGATGAGGCTTTTTGAAATTCTGGCCCAGACCGGCGATCATTTATTTCACTCGCTCGACCGGGAAGGCCAGAACCTGGCCCAATTGATGTTCCATGGTTTCGACCCGGATACGGACGATCCACTGAGTAAACGGGCGGTGCATCAAGTTTTCCAAACCCTGCGTATCGACAAAGACAGTCGGGAAACCCTCGATCGCCTGAAAGAAGCCTTCCCGCCGCACAAAGCGCCCGGCGACCTGATTATGACCTCCGTCACCATGTCTTCCACCCAGGACCTGCTCTACTACACCAGTGATACGAAACTGGAAGAGATCGCCATGCAAGTGCAGGTGATCCTCAATGACTACGGTCTGACGGAAGACCAAATCCGCGCCAACGCCACCGCTTATGGTGGTCGGCTGCGCCAATGGGCGGGAATCAATACGCTGCCCGTCAAAGAGCAGGACGAACTGGTCGAGAGCATTGGTGGCCGTATTCACGCCCTCGTCTTGCAGATGCGCGGGCCGGGACGCGGTTACGAACAGGACATCCAGGGAGTGGATGTCCTGAATACCGGCATCCCGTTCCCCGAACTGCTTGACATGCTGGATAACATGCCGATGGTGGTTTCCATGATGCGCAACGGCAAACCCAACAGCGCCCTCGCGATCGCTGACGGAGCTGCCGGACGCGCCCGCCGCGCGCTGACCTATTTCGATGTGCAGCTCTTCTTCGCTGCCTGTGAAAAGATCGGACGCCGAGGCGTTTACCGCGCGATCGGTCTGGGCAAGCGGAACATCGACCGCCTGCGTGAGGAGATGCACCGAAAACGCGAACGCGCCGAACATCTCTGCGCCGCCGTCGTGGCGATCGCCAACGCCAAGAGTAAGAAAGAGAAAGAAAAAGCCGCTAGTGCCGCGTTGGAATACTACCGAACCCTGCGTGAAGAAATCACCGTTGCGGACGAAGCAGGAAAAGCCCTTCGCGAAGAAGAAAAAATGAAGCGCTACAACAAATGGAAGAAGCGCGATTACTTCATCAGTCAGGCTTTGACCAAGATCGGCGCCGGACTCCCGCTTCAGCGAATGGATTTCGGCACGTGGATCGCTGGTATCGGCGGTGTCTTCGTCATCACCGGTGAATCGAAAGACGACATTCATAAGAACCGTTGTCATCCCTGGTCGGAAGGGATCAAGTTCCTGGCCGAATACGCGCCGACAGGTGAAGCCAGCGAAGTGCAGCCCTTCGGCGGCAGTGAACTGAAAGACCTGTGCAAGAATCTAATCCGCCCCGAATTCGTCCACGAATCGCAGCGTTTCGCTCAGCAGATGCTCGTCGAATCTTCCAGCAAAGCGGTCGAGATCGCCGCGCGGGAAGCCCTCGAACGCCGTAAGGCACTCAAAGTTCGAGCCGAGCGCGCCAAAGCCTTCAACGACCGTGAAGATGGATTCCGTAAAGCGTTCAACGAAGAGTCGATCCCGCCTTTCGGTACGATTTGGGAAGAATCCCGATCCTGCCTTGAGAAGATCGAATCCGGATTAAAGACGATTTACGCCTTGAAGGGCGGCGAACGGAAATGGCCTGAATTACAGTCACAGGTCAATCATGCGTTTGGCCAATTCATCGGTCATACCCGTTCCGGACTGGCCCGGTTGTTCATGGATTACCTCCCCGAATCGGACGCCAACGAACGCGCCATGAAACGACAGGCGCTCGACGATCTCGCTGTGCTATACACCGGGCGCGAAATCATCTTCGAAAACCTAAAGAAAATCATGGGCGGTTATGAAGACATCGGGGCGATAGCCCGCCTTGCCGAAGCCGCTGAAGACGATTGGGAAACGCTGGAAATCATTGCCAAGGGAATCGAATTGTTCTACATCACGTTTGCCCTGGCGCAGACACTCGAATTCGCACTCGTTCCCAGAGACGACGTGGACCCGAGTCTCTTCTGGAAGAACATCGTCGATTTCTTCGCCGAGACCATCAACGACCACTGGTACGAATACTGGCCGTGGGCGTACTCGCGAGGTATCGGTTTCAACGCGATGTCATCCGTAACGAAATTCGAGTTGTCAGTCGAGCGGCACGAATGGCTGTACGGTTGCCTGCGCGAACTGTTCGTCAACCGCACTGAATTGTACGAATGGTCCGTAGACGATCGAGACGCCTTGCTCGGAAACTTCACCGGCGATAAGCGCGTCCAGGCGATCGGGGCCAACGCCCCCACGGACGACCAACGCTCCTGGCGCGCTTACAACCAACTTCGTGAGCTGGCTTTCGTGAAGAGCGACGGCTTCGAATTTCCGCCGGTCTTCCACGAGTTCGATCCGGACATCATCGAAGCTGATAAGCGGATCAATACCGTGTTCCTCTTCCCCATCGGACGAACTCATGTCTCCAGGGCGCTTCGTGAAGGTCCGGTTCTGAATCGGGAGATGCAGGCGAAAAAACATCCCGGCACGAATATCATCATCACCCGTTACAATGATTTTATCGATGTCAAAGGGGCGAAGAAAAAAGCCTTGCTCGTGGAGGACGGCCATTTCTATATCAGCGAAGCTGAATACGCCGAAGCATTGAAACAGTGCTCGAAACTTAATAAGACGCAAGTTCGCGCTCAAATCAAAGAAGCCAAAGTGACGGGACGCCTGACGGATAAGGGAATCCGGATCGCGGCCCGCTTCGCTTGCAATGGCGCGCCCTCCCCGATCGTCGCCGGGTGTCTGATTCCATTCCACGGACTGCCAATCTTCATATCGGGCGAATCGGAAGCCGAAGGAATGCCGGCCACGATCAATTCTCAGTTCTATGGTGATTTGACTTACGACAAATCGTTATATCCGAGCGTGTATACGGAAGCATCCGGCGTTCAACTCCCGCCCGAAATCGATTGGCTGAACGAGTGGAACGAAAAACTCTCACCAGATCAAATCCTGAAAAAAATCAAAGACGGTATTCCCAAAAAGAAATTCATGGGGATCCGGGAATTCGCGAAGGATCATCCCATCATTCTCGTGAAAGGCGCGGCGGAATCGGGCGCGCGCAACTTGAAGGTCTTCGACGTTCAGGACGAAAGCGCCCGAATCGTTGAAGACGCCCTGAACGACGCGGCACGCTTTATCTTCGATGTGTCGCGCGGCCAGAATGTGGTTATCCAGGCGGCGGTCTTTACGAATCCCGAACTCTGGGCTTCACCGGAATACATGGAAGACTTCGTTGAGCGCCAGGTGCTCGAATGGAACACCCCCGTGAACCGGGACACCTATCCCCGTTCGCAGATTTACGGTTCGCTGCGTATCGTTGCCAGTTCGTCTCATCCCAGCAAGAAATACGATACCGCTTTTCCCATCACCCTGATGAGTCTCCAAGTGGCGACCAATGTTGGCCGGGGTGGAATCCTGGACACGTTCAAGGAAGAGTTTATCCAACCTCAGTTCCGCAAGCAGATCATGAAAGGCCTGCACGCGGAAGGCCCGAAAGTCATGAAGGCCATGAACGCTTACGTCGAGAAACATGGCAAAAAATGGGAGAAAAGGACCGGCCACAAGATCGGTAAGGATTTACGCGGTGTTTCTTATGGCTGGGCCAATTATCTCATGAGCGACTACGTTATCATGCCCATCTTCAAGCGCCGGGGCCGCCTGGCCGATATCAAGCCGGTCTTCGATGAAGCGGGCCGCCGCATCGGTTCCGTCCCCATTCTGCAGGACGAGAAAGGCCGCTTCGAGGGAGAGATCGTCAAGTGGCAGTTCATCCACCTCGAACCGAACGTGGGCATCGGTCTCTGGGACCGTTACAACCTGCGGGAAGAATGGCACGAACTCAAACGCAGCCAGGACCAAGGCGTTAAATTCGACTGGAATCACATCGGTCAGAGCGACCGGATCATTCTCCGTAATTACGTCCTCAGCGGTGAAGATTACCTGAAAGCCAATTTCAAAAAAGGTATCGATCGCGAAGCCGTCGAGAAAGCATTCAGCAGCCGTTCGGAATCGTAACGATCGTTCGGAATCATAACGAACATTTGTCTATAACAAAATCGGGGGCGTGAGTTTTTCGCGCCCCCTTCTAATCGGTAAATCCGATAGTGCATGATGATCGAGATTGAAATCCCCACATCCGATGACGAACTCCTCGGCCAATGCGAGGTGGAGACTTATCGCTCCAGCGGGCCGGGCGGACAGAACGTCAACCGGCGCGAGACGGCGGTCCGGCTGCGTCACCTTCCCACGGGAACCGTCGTGACCTGCCAGAAGGAGCGCAGTCAACTGCGTAACAAACAGATCGCCCTGGAGCAATTGAGAGCCAAACTGCGCGACCTGTTCCGGCGCCAGCGTCCCCGCGTTCCGACCGCGATGCCGAAGGGAATTCGCCTGAAAATCCGCGAACACAAGAAACGCCATTCCCTCAAAAAAAGCCACCGCCGCAAACCCGCCATCGATGATTGAATTTGTGACCATTTTGCGTTCAATTTGACTGATCAGAGACTAACAGGGTGTTTTTGGAGGAACCCAAAAAAATGGGTCAAGTGATTCGGATCAAACCCCATCATTTCATCGACATCATAAGGGATATCGGAAAAGGCCGATCGCAATTCGATCCTCATCCCTACGGCCACGCGGTTCATTCCGTGGCCGAGGCAATCATTGAAAATCCGAACCTCTCTCTTCAACTCGAACTGGGTTGCGATGATATCTGTGCGCCCTGTAAAAAAATGATCGATGGATCGTGCATCGACACGATCGACACCTCATTCCGCCCCGATGCCCCATCATCGAAGCAAGATTACAATCGGTTAATCGATCGGCGCTGGTGTGAACGGCTGGGCTTGATAGGGAACGAGTGTTTGACGGCTCGGGCGTTTTGTGAACGCCTCCAAAACTCGATGGGGGATATAACCGAAATTTACCGTGAGACTCCCAATGAGCGAACCTCAATACGTTCTCAACACATAAAAGCAGGAATCGTCACTTTCATGGCGTATTTTTCTTGAACAAAGAAGGCGGTCCTATCGAAATTTCATTTATATTTGAATCAATATTGTAAAGGAGAAAAAATGAACATCACAAACAAAAATCCGCTTGGAAAATTATCCAAAATTGATCCGCGCGAATATTGGTCGAATGAAGCCACTAAATTCACTCCTTGGCTTACCAACGACGAAAATATTTCTCTTCTAGGAGAGACGCTTGGATTGGAATTTCAATTGGAGGCAACTGAAAAGGAAGTTGGCCCTTTTCGTGCCGATATTCTGTGTAAAGAAGTGTCAAGCGATCACTGGGTTTTGATCGAAAATCAATTAGAACGAACAAACCACACACATCTTGGGCAGATAATAACCTACGCTTCCGGTTTGAAAGCATCGACCATTATCTGGATTGCCAAACGGTTTACGGATGAGCATCGAGCCGCTATCGATTGGCTGAATGAAATATCCAGTCAACCATTCAATTTCTTTGCCATTGAAATCGAATTATGGCAAATCGGCAATTCTCCATTTGCTCCGAAATTCAACATCGTGGCTCAGCCGAATAATTGGAAGAAAATTGTCAAAAATTCAACGGGTGGCAATAATGAATTGACCGATTTACAAAAACTACAATTTGAGTTTTGGTCTCAATATAAAGAGTACATGGAAGAAAACAGCAACGTTCTGTGCTCGAATCCAAGACCGGCTCATTCATTATCTCACCCAATCGGAAGGAAGTACTTTGAGATGTATTCTATCGCATCAACCTACAACAATGCTTCAAATTCTTGGACCGGTGAATTACGAGTTGAATTCAATTGCAATGATAGGAATTCCAGAAAGATTACGAAAATTCTTCAGAATCAACAAACCGAAATAGAAAAAGAATTAGGAGAATCCATAACCTTTGATATCGCGGATAATCGGCAAAGAACAAAGATTTATATCAATACCAGCATGAATATTCAAGAACGTGAAAAATGGCCCGAACAACGACAATGGTTTCGCGAAAAAGCCGAAAAAATCTACAGTGTTTTTCACCCAAGAACTTCAATAAAAACCATTGACAAGGCTCTTCAAGATATGGATGAAAAAGAAAATGATGAATGATTAAGCAAGGAATTTCAGGTTGCAGGACGGTCTACGCCTAATTACCCCATCAATCCACAAATCCTTCAATCAATCCTCGCGACGATTTCCGGGCCGTTGGGATCGACATCCTTCATCCACGATGACGGGCAAATCGCCAGGCGTCGATTGGGGATCAAACGTCCGACGATGTGTTCGAAGAGTGTTCGTTCTCCCTGCCGGATGGATAGTATACCGCCATCGACAAACCGGCTGACACGCCACGTCATCAGCCAGCCGGGTGAAGCCTCCGATTGTGGAGCGATACGGTTCGGAGAGAGACTGCACAAAGGATCCTCGCACTGGATGGGGATGAACCGCTCCGGCCAGTCTCCGGCTCCAAGATAATCGGTGATGCGATCCGCCGCATACAATCCTTCCTTGGCGGCGATACCGGATGTTTCCGCGCCGCGCAGAACGTTTCCTGCGGCGAAAACCCCTTCACGATCCGTGCGCAAACACTGATCGATACCCGGTCCGTAAGTACACCGGTCCATCGTAATCCCGGCGGTGTGGACCTGTTCGTATTCGGGAATAAATTCTCCCGTAAAAACGATGGTATCGGTGTTATAGGTCGTTTGCGTCTGCCCACAGGAAATTTCCACGGCTTCCACCCGCCGCTTCCCAATAATATTCGATACGCAGGAGTTTGGGATCACCGGGATGCGTCGAAGGCTGGCGACCGCGAACTTGAGCGGAGCGTATGTCTGGTGTTTGGGGTGCTCGGTCACTATCGCCACCGTTTGGCATCCGAGACGGCGCAAGGTCTGCACGGCGCTGAACGAAACGTGTTCCGCACCGACGACGATCGCGCGTTCGCCAATTTTGGCCGGGTGTTCGCAATCGAAATGCTGAATTGAGGATGTCGTAAAGACTCCTGCCGCACGGTTTCCGGGAATGAGCCGTCCGTTTCGAGGGGTTTCACGGCAGCCGGTGGCGAGGAGAATGGATTTGGCGTTAATCTCGTATAATCCGTTCGGGCTTGATGCGCGTACGGTTCGTTCTTTCGGCCAATCGAACACGGTCGTTTCCGTGAGTAATCGAACGCCGCTCTTCTCCGCAAGGCGAACGAGTTTTTCGGCGTATCGGGGGCCGGTGGTCAAGGTATAAAGGTCGCTGTAACCGAAGCCGATGTGATGGGTATATTGAGGCACGCCCCCCGCCGCCGCGTGCCGTTCGCAAACCAATACCTTCTCCACACCACGCTGCTTCAGCCGTCTCGCGGCGGAAAGTCCGGCGGGGCCAGCGCCGACGATCAACACGTCAACCGGAATTTTCTCAATCACGATCCCGCCCCCCTTCCAGTACCTCTTCGATTCGCTGCCTGGTTTTTTTTGTAGCACAGGCTTCCAGCCTGCTGTGCTTCACTTCCATTACTTCTTCGATCCGTTGTCCGGTAGCTTCGGCGATGGTCGAGACGATTTCCGCCTGACAGTGAAATCCTTGACAGCGGCCCATCGCCGCCCGTGTGCGCCGCCGCAGACTATCGACGCCATGCGCGGGAAGCGTTCCCGTCAGCGCGTCCTCGATTTCACCCTGCGAGACACGTTCGCAATGGCAAACGATTCGTCCGTAATCGGGATTGCGCGCTATCGAATTCTCGCATTGGTACGGCCTCTCGAATGCCTCCCCCAGGTTTCGCGGTTCAAGTTCGGGATACTCGCGAACTTGTTCGATCTTCATCCCCATGTCGATCAAACCTTCCAGCACGTAAGACGCGATCCCCAGCGACCCGGTCAAACCGGTCGAGCGAATGCCGCCCACTGTGATGTAACGCCGATCGTCGTGGAAATGGATTTGATAGTCGCGGTGTTCGGTCGCGGCGCGCAGCCCGGCATACGTCGCCGTCACGGGCTGCCGGGCCAGTTCGGGGATCAGCCGTTCGGCGTTCTCCCGAATTCGCTGAAGTCCGTCGGCTGTCGACCGTGTGTCGGTTTTATCGTCCTGATCGTCGGCGGTAGGTCCGGCCAGCACGTTTCCGAACACCGTCGGTGTCACGAGCATCCCTTTCGTCTTTTCGGTCGGGACGGGCAGGAGGATATGATTCACTAAAGGCCGGGCGATCTTATCGTAAATCACGAATTCACCTTTTCGTGGTGTTACGTGAAAAACGTCGTGTCCGAACAGGCGGTCGATTTCATCGCTGTACAGCCCGGCGGCGTTAATAACGTAACGCGCTTGAATCGTTCCCGAAGCGGTCTCGATGTGATGCAAACCACGATCGCCGGTTTGTACATCTTGCACGGTGCTGTTGAAGCGAAATTCCGTTCCATTCAACGCGGCCTGGGTTGCGAAGGCGATGACCGGCGTGAAGGGATCGATAATCGATTCACCGGGCACTTCCAGCGCGGCTTTGGCCCCTTTCGCGAGATGGGGTTCACGTTCGTAGAGCGACTCCAGTGAAACTTCCGCCACATCGTTCACACCGTTCTTCCGGGCTTTTTCGATGATAGCGGGCAGGGCCTGCACCTGGTCGTCCGTCCAGGCCACGAGCAGCGCCCCGGTTCGCTCGACCGCGATCCCCAGCGAGGCTGTATGTTCGCCGAACGCTTGGTAACTCGCTTGAACCAGCTGGCTTTCAAGCGATCCCGGCGGTGCGTCGAATCCGGTATGCAGGATGGCGCTGTTTCCTTTGCTGGTCGCTGCGCCCACGTCGCTGTTCGCTTCGATTAACACGCAGGAGCAGTTATAGCGCGACAGTTCCCGCGCAATCGCTGTTCCAACGACGCCCCCGCCGATAATGGCCACATCTTTTTCCATCATAATTCCATCTCGATTGTATTATGGTGCAGGCTTCCAGCCTGCATCGTTTAGTAATAATGTAGGCTGAAAATCTGCTTAATTTTGTGAAAATGTAGCTGGAAGCCTGCGCTACAATTAGACTTCCAATTCCCAAGGCTCTCGGTATGGACGCCGCAGCCACGAATTCAGTTCAGGATGGTTGGTGATGCGTTCGGTCTCGCCGTCCCAGACGATCCGCTCACCGGAGCGGAACGCGATGTTGCCCAGATGGCAGGTGCTAGTGGCTCGATGACAGACCTCCACATCGCAAACACACCGGTCTCTGGTTTTGATGTTTGTAAGAAATTCATTCACGTGGTTGTTGTCCATCTCCACTTCTTTGACCGGATTCATGTATTCGACATGTTTCACACGGTCTCGCCCCGCTTCCGGCCAGATTTCGTATCGGTTTCGGTTGATGAAGAGGGTCCCGTCCTGGCCGTAGAATTCGATCCCGTATCCGCTCCACGTCTCCGGAACCTTGTGCGGATGGGAGGGATCGTGCGCGTTGCCCGAACGCAGGGAAAATTGTACCAGGCAGTCCTTGTATTGATAGATGGCCTCTTGCGTGTCGGGTGTTTCAGCGCAGCTGTCCTGAATGAACTGCCCGCCTTCCGAACTGACGGACAAGGGATAATCCTGCTGCAGCGCCCATTGAATGATATCGAAATGATGCGTTCCCCAGTCGGTCAACACCCCCCCGGCAGTATCCCAGAAAAAACGAAAACCGCCATGACTGCGTTCGGGAAAATAGGGACGCTTCGGAATCGGGCCAAGCCAGAAATCCCAATCAAAATGCGCTGGAGGTTCGGGCGGATTCGCTTTCCCCATCCAGGCGCCGTTGCTCCACGACCAGCAGATCGCTTTGGTGATCTTCCCGATATGACCGTCGTGAATCAGTTTAATGGCCTGCCGGTAATGCGGGCCGGAATGCTGCTGAGTGCCGCACTGGGTTACGCGTTGATACTTCCGGGCGGCCTTCACCATTTGCTGCCCTTCCCAGATCGCCACGCCCAGCGGTTTTTCGCAGTACACGTCGAGTCCCGCCTGACAGGCGGTGACGAACGGTAGGGCGTGCCAATGATCCGGGGTGGCAATCAAGACCGCGTCGAGGTCTTTCTGTTCGAGCAGACGCCGGAAATCGGTATACGCCGAAACGTCCTCTCCACCGGCCCGTTCCTTGAACTGCTCCAACCGCTGTCGGTCCACATCGCAGACGGCGCGAAAATTCGCCCCGTTGCGCATGAAGGTTCTCATGTCTTTATTTCCACGCCCGCTGCACCCGATCAACCCGACGGCGATTTTCTCATTCGCGCCCAGCACGTTCAGAGCGGGTCCGCCCGTCACTGCCACACCCAGCCCCGCCGTCATCCGGCCAAACGTTCGCCTGGAAAAATTTTTCTCGATCGACATATTTTCCCCCTTTCTTCTCATCGAACGCACTCATTATAACTTATCGTAGTATTCCCGAAAGCGGCAATCGATATGAGTTTGAGGGTCTCTCTGACTGGTAGTGGGCGGTGTGAATGAAATGGAAAACGAAGAAGAATTCGATACCCGATCGATGCGTGTCCGAATTAACGGTATTTCCTTTCGATGAGCGTCTGCAATTTCTTGAAATGAATCAATTGCTGGTATTCAAACAACGTGCCGAGCGCGATTTGCTCACTAAAAATCCCGGCTTCTTCAATCGCCGACGCCGGATTCAACCCCCCGGCAACGATCATCCCCGTTCGTCCTTCTTCAACCGGAAATTCCAAGAGCGTCTGGTTGGGTTTTCCGAGCAGAAGAATCCCCTCCAAGCCCAGATCCTTCAATTGATTCCGAATCGATTGAACTTTACCGGCGGCGGATGTCGGAATTTCACGGAAACTCGCCCCGATACGGCCGCGCCCCATTCGGGCGGCCTCACGCACGTGGGTCAGTTTTCCTTTTATAAAGATTTCCAGCGGATCCAGCGACGTGCCGTTGTAGTGAATTACATCCGTAAATCGCGCGGGGATTCCCTTGTCGATCTCAAGTACGCCTCCGAATATCGAGACGGTCGGAATTCCCGAATTCAATAAAACGCCATTCAGGGTGACACTGCAAACCGTTCCGATCCCCACTTTTCCAGGGGGGATGAGGTAGTCTCCCAACCGGTCTCCTTCATTAGCCAGGCAAGTCAGACTTCCCATGCCCAAGCCGGCCTCGAAAACGGGGATGATATGATGGATCGCGGCGGGGAGATTCACTCTATCGACAAACGTAAGATTCAAGACGATCAGACCCGACCGGGTGGATGGATCGAATGTGACCCGGTAGGCGAGATCGTCCACTTTGGCCGTCATGAAACCGACACGCGAATTGACGATGGCGTCACGAATCTCTTTTTTCCCCAAAGACGTGATTTCCCGTCCCCCGCTTCGTCCGCGCTTCGCGTTTTCGACTAAACCGTTGTGTTCCATTTCTTCCAGGTACAAACGAACGGTTCTTGGACTGAGATCGAATCCGTTGGCGTGAAGTTGCTCGGCGATTGTCCCGCTACTGACGAGTTGAGGCGTATCGCGGAGAATTCGTAGGATGGCGACCTTTAATTTCGGTTTAATTTCGACCATTTTATTCCATATTATTGTAATAAATTGGATAAAATACCATAAAAAAGAGATTCAAAACAGCAATAAATGGCAATGATTGTCATTTATTATTACACGCAATCGAATCGATTACCTACCATTATACTCGATAGATTTACTTCATGTAAAGTTGCAGCTTCCAAGTTTTTCCGATCGAGTTGAAATCTGGGTTCACCGATTGGCCATTGTGATACCCTATAAGAACGTAAGTTATTGTAAATTAAATATTTCAGATGATTTAACAACCTGATTACAATTATTATTAATTACTGTTTGGAAGAATTCATTGAGTATAAGGTTATGAATATTTACTCCGAAAAAAAGTGGAAAAAGAACAATGGAATCCTTCATATCCGACTTGATCTCATTGATAGAATCAAGTATAATTAGGTATTGTCTTGCCATTTTATTGAAATAATTTTAATGCTAACTGGTATTTGATCGCCAATTAAAAGTTTGGCCTTCAAATCAATATAATCACGAAACAAACACTGTTCGACGAAATTGAGCACACCGCATGGATTGGGGTGAATGGCTTCTATCTCGAAAAGCCGTTTCGTTCGCCGGCAACAAAAAAATCAATCATCAGGTGAATTTTCACTTAACCATAAATCATAATCAGGAGGATTTGAAAACAATGTCCTACACAAGCGATATTTTTGAAATGGTCAAAAAGAAGAACCCGTCCGAGGTGGAATTCCACCAAGCCGTCAAAGAAGTGCTCGATTCCCTCGAACCAGTCATCGCGCGTCACCCGCAATATGAGAAAAATTGTATTCTGGAACGGATCGTCGAACCCGAACGTGTCCTGATGTTCCGGGTTCCCTGGATTGACAACAATAGCAACGTTCAAGTCAATCGGGGGTTCCGTATCGAATTCAACAGTGCCATCGGCCCTTACAAGGGAGGACTCCGCTTCCACCCCACCGTCAATCTGGGCATTCTCAAGTTCCTCGCTTTCGAGCAGGTCTTCAAAAATTCGCTAACCACCCTCCCCATGGGCGGCGGCAAGGGCGGTTCCGATTTCGATCCGAAAGGTAAGTCGGATGATGAAGTCATGCGTTTTTGCCAATCGTTTATGACCGAATTATCCAAACATATCGGGCACAACACCGATGTTCCCGCAGGCGATATCGGTGTGGGAGGCCGCGAAATCGGTTACCTGTTCGGCCAGTACAAACGAATCCGCAACGAGTTTGTCGGCGTCTTGACGGGGAAGGGATTCAACTGGGGCGGATCGCTGATCCGGCCGGAAGCCACCGGTTACGGCGCAGTCTATTTCGCTCAAAATATGCTCGGTGGCCGTGGTGATGACCTCAAAGGCAAAGTCTGTACGGTATCCGGTGCCGGGAACGTTGCCCAGTACACCGTAGAAAAAGTGAATGACCTCGGTGGAAAGTGCGTCACCCTCTCCGATTCAAGTGGAACCATTTATGATAAGGATGGTATCTCCGCAGAAAAACTCGATTTCGTCATGGAACTTAAAAACGTCAAACGAGGCCGGATTCGCGAATACGCCGATCAATTCCCCGGTGTGGAATACAAAGAAGGGGCACGCCCGTGGGATATCAAATGCGATTGCGCCTTCCCCTCAGCGACTCAAAACGAAATCTCTGCCAGCGATGCGGAAGCATTAGTGAAAAACAAATGCTTTGTCGTCTCCGAGGGAGCCAATATGCCCACCGAACCGGGCGGCGTGGATGTCTTCCTGAAGAATAAAGTGCTCTACGGCCCTGGAAAAGCCGCCAACGCGGGTGGTGTCGCCGTCTCCGGACTCGAAATGGCCCAGAACGCCCAGCACATTTCCTGGCCCCGTAAGGAAGTGGACAACCGTTTACAAGAAATTATGAAAGCCGCTTACACGGCTTCTTCCGAAACGGCCAAAGAATATGGAGAGCCTGAAAACTTTGTCATGGGCGCCAATATAGCCGGCTTTTTGAAAGTCGCCGACGCCATGATCGATCAAGGACTCGTCTAATTCAACGAGCCACGTATACAATTTCTGTTTGTATAAACCGAGGGGCCGCTCACAAGCGGCCCCTCGGCATTGATACTCCAGACATTACTGTGAATCGAGTTCCCGGGCACCCATCAATCCTCATTAAGAATAATCGTCGTTGTCATCATTCTTCTTGAAATAGCAGACAGCCTCTTGTTGATAGGTATTGGCGTTGAATCGAAAAACACCCAGGTTGTCGTAGCGAGACGTATCGACAACCCGCACGGCATGTGCCCAATCCGAATCATCGGGAAGAATCTCGGGGAGAACGTTCACTGTCGATTCCAGAAATCGTTCGTCCAGAAAATTGTCTTTCCGGTCGGGAAACAGGGCGAGATAAAGCATATCCAATTCGATCATTTCACTGAAAAAGTGTGTCCCGAGTGAAACATCGGGCACAAGATCCTCTCTCATGGAGACGATTTCACAGATAATCGAAACATGGTTGATTTCATTGAACGAAATCGGCACACCCAGTGAGGGCGTCGAAGTGCCCCAGCGTCCGGGACCGACCAGCATGACCGATCCCTGCTGGTCCTGACTCAGACGATTGATCCGGCCAATCAGCCGGGCAATCGAGTACCGATCGTTGATCGTGAGTTGGCCGTAAACAGACGGGACCACATAGATCAACCGGGAAATAGTCTCGGACCGGCTGTGACCGATCACCGGCCCCTTGATATGCAGGAATACGTTTTCGGTTTCGATATCGGCGATTCGTTTGTTGATCACCGCTTCTCCCTTGACTTGGAACGGCCGACATTGAACGAGGTTGAAAACGTAGCGGTCGCCGCCCGTAAAATTCGCCGTGAATTCGATATCGACTGGATAGTCGTAGGCGCCGTGGATCGTTTGAAGCATTTCGCGCATGTCATCCGCAAAAGAGGTCTCCGTGAGAAGTTTGTTGAAGGTCAGCGCGCGATAGTTATTAAGTTCTGCTCGATCTCTCGTATCGGAACGAATGGATTTTTGGATTTCCGAAGCACATAATTCGAGGGGGAGGTCTTGGCTTTGTTCGGCGATTTCATCGAAATTCCTCGACACCAGTTGGTTGGATTCCAGATCCAGCACATCGACTTTTCTTTGTGTATATTTGAACGGATCGCCCGTGTCGGGGCGTTTCTCCGGTGCGCATAGAGCCACGACTCGTGTGTAATCATCATCACAACGATCCACGGCTCTCGTTCCCAATCCAAACACAAGCCGCAAAACCCCGGACTCCGGTTGAATATCTTCGTTCCATACGAAGGGATTGAAGGAATACCCGACTCCGGCAACATGCGGAAAGAAAAAATCCCCATTGAGAGAACCGGAAACCCGCTGGACCAATAGGGCCATCTGTTCGTCTTGTTCGAGAATGCCACGGTTGGCGCGGTAAGTGATGGCTTTTTCACTCAACGTACTCGCATAAACGGTTCGTACCGCTGACATGAAATCTTCAAGCCGTTTATGACGCGATCCCTGGTTCGCGCAAAACACGCTTTCATATTTACCGGGAAATGAATTACCGAAATTGTCTTCCAACAAACTGCTCGAACGAACGAGAATGGGAGACTGGCCGAAATAATCCAGCATGTCCACAAAATATTTAACGATATATTCGGGAAACGTTCCCATCAGTATCCGTTGCCGGGTGATAAAGGCATTGGCCTTGATCCCTTCCAGATCGTCTTGCTGCTGTCGTGTGCGCCAGCAGCCGTTCCTGACCAGAAAGGTATAGAACACGTCGGACCCGATAAAAAAGGAATCATGCATCTCCAACTTCTCGGCCAGTGGTTGATTGCATTTTCTGAGAATCGCGCGCGCCAGCAGCATTCCGACCGATTTTCCCCCAATCAGGCCGGTCCCGATCATTCGTTTCCCGATGGCGGTCAAATCTTTGAGTGTAAAAAAGCGGGCGGCAAGATCGAAGACGCGTTCGTCTCTGGCGACAATCATCCGCAGCAGCCGGTGAGTGAATTTTTCGTGCTCTTTCTCCGATAGGATTCCTTCACGCTCGTGTTTCGAGATTTTTTCCGCTTTATGGAAAGTTCGATTCCAGATATCCAGATGAGGGCTGGCCGATTCAAAACCGGACCAGTTCGATGAAGCCAATATTTCGGAAATCGTATAACTGTCCGTGACGGGTAAAAATTCTTGGTCGATCCACTGATGGAGCATAAACATCTTGGGGGAATGGCGTTGCTGGACCTTGAGGGGACGAACGTACAAATCGTTCTTGTAATGATAGACATCCAAAAAAAGTTGTGTGGTTTTGGCGATTGCCGAAGTGGCGTAGAAGGAATGATGGTTTCTCATCAGTGCGAAATACGCGATCGTCTCGAGATCGTAGAGATAGGGACAAGTCAACATAAAGAAATTGCCGAGCATTTGGTCGCTGTACCAATCCGCCGTCAGATCGGAAAGGCAATCGAACACGTAGATCGCACCGCGTCCTTTTTCCTGGATCACTTTGTGGATCTCATTGATAAACGTTTCAAACCCTTTTTCTGGATAGATTCGATGAATGTCTACGCTTGATTCGTCGTTCAGAATGGCGGGGTGTTTCGCAAAACGAAAGTAAACCAGTTTTTTCCCCTGATCTTTCGCTTTCTCGCATATAGAATTCACGAAGGGCAGATAGTCTTCGATTGAGTTCACTTGCCAGATGATATTGTCACCTGGAATGAGTCCTTTCAAAACGCGGTCCAAACCGGGCAAACCTGTGCTAAACTGGAGATCGTATCCCATCGTATTCTCTCACACTCTCTTTTGGTCTCAAATAACGAAATGGCAGCATATCTCAACACATTCAAAGATTTTATTATAGTATAAAGAAAGGCTCTTGTATGCCTCTTCAATACTCTGAACCATAAGACCCTGGTAGACGTATTCATAAATACGCCGTCGAACGGTATGATGGCGCAATGAAGCCTAACCAAGTCAAGAACGATTGATTCAAGGGAGAGAAGAGAATGACTTACCGGAACAAATACGCCATTAATAGTATTCTGCCGTCACTCATCCTATCGGCTGTGCTGTGCGCTTTCATCGTGCCGCACAGTGCCCTCGCTCAATCCTTCCCCGGCGACGCGCTGTTCTCCATACCCAAAAACGTCCAAACCCGTTGGGCCAATGGGGAAAATTGGGATGCGGTGAAAGGGGCGGCGGGAAAAGCGGATTTCGGCCGCAAAGGCTCACCGTGCCGTCGCAATCTGAAAGCGGGCGAATCCTTTGTCATGGCGCATGCGGAAGGGCAGGGATGCGTGCGGCGAATCTGGGTCACGATTAACGACCGATCCCCCAAGATGCTTCGTGGACTCAAACTGGAGATGTTCTGGGACGGGGCCGCGAAACCGGCGGTCCAGGTTCCTCTCGGTGATTTCTTCGGCGTCGCGTTGGGCCGCAACGTCAAGTTCGAGAACGCTTTCTTCGGTAATCCGGAGGGCCGGTCCTTCAACTGCTGCATCCCCATGCCGTTCAAGAAGGGTATGAAGATCGTCGCTACCAACGAGAGCGATACCGATTTGGCGATGTTCTTCTACGAAGTCAATTTCACTCTCGGCGATCCACTGCCTCCCGACGCCCCCTATTTTCACAGCCACTACCGCCGCGAGAATCCAACGACGCTGCGCAAGGATTTCGTCATCCTTCCCCGTGTATCCGGTAGGGGTCGCTTCCTGGGCTGCAATTTGGGAACGATTGTGGAGAAGGATGTGTTCGGTGACAACTGGTGGGGTGAGGGTGAGGTCAAAATCTATCTCGACGGCGATCGCGAGTTCCCGACGCTCTGCGGAACCGGCACCGAGGATTACATCGGAACCGGCTGGGGTCAGGGGCCATACTCGCACCGTTATCAAGGCTGTCCCATCGCCGATCACGAGCGGGGCCAGTACGCCTTCTACCGATACCACGTTCCCGATCCCGTCTATTTCCACCAGGACATCAAGGTCACGATCCAGCAACTCGGCTTCGCGCAGCGAGAGCGAACGATCGAGATCATGGAGAAATCGGGTTTAAAGGAGTACATCCTCGCCGGGAGTGGGGAAGAGAAGATCACGCTGGATGATTTAAAGAAAACCGACGGTGATTGGTGGATGTTCGAGCGCTTTGACGATTGGTGTGCGACGTCCTATTTCTACCTCGATTCCCCTACGAGCGATCTCCCCCCCATCGAGAGCGCCCAGAACCGAATAGCAGGCCTAACGGGCGACTGAAAGAGAATCATCCGTTTTCTCTTCTTTCGGCCCAACCCATCCTTCGACAATTTTCGTCACGCCATAAACCACCGGGATAATCAGCGGCGTGTATGAGTGAAACCAGAGCGCTGTCCCCAGCACCACGACGGCGATGATTCCGATATAAGACCGTTCCTGCCCCCGCCATCGGATCGCCATCCACAAGCAGACCAGCATCGTAATCGGCAGACAGGCGTCATGCCCGAACCAGGGAACCAGCCCGATATACCCGTAGGGCCGCTGAGCCAGATCGGGCAGCATCCGCACGTATTCCAGGAACAGCCCCGGCGGGATCAACGCCAGCGAAGCCCCCGCCAGGCATCCCCAAAGCGCGTTCAACCCGAACGACAGGGAGACGAACGGAATCATAAACACGTAAGAGGGTTTCAGCGCCGCCACCAGCCCCACCAGAAATCCGCGAATGAAAGGTTTCCCCCCGATGGCGAGCGCCAGAAGGGCGGTGAGAACGGGTGTGATCTGGCCGTGAACGACGGCGTCGTAGAACGGCAGCCAGCAGACCGTCAGAACCGCCGCAACGACGGCCCCGACCGGAACGCGCCATAACCGAACGCCATCACGCTGAGAATCGTCCATAGATAATAACCGGTAGTCTCGCTCACCCACGTAAACGGAATCATCACGACGGCCAGTAAAGGCGTGTAGATGTAATTCGTATTTTTGTAGTAAGGTGTCTCTCCGCGAAGTATCTCTCCCGACGCCCGGATATAACTTGCGTAGTCGCACCCCGGTATCACGTAACGGTACATACACTGCCCGTAGCGAATACGATTGAAGCACTGGCTGACCAGAAGCGCCCCCAGCAAGGCCCCCAGCAGTATAACCGTGCGCCGCTTAGCCAGAATCATAACCGTTTCCCGATGCGTCTTTCATTCACATTCGTTCGAAGCCGCCTCTGCTCTCCGCATGATTTTCATCGCCACGTTTCGGATGCTCAAGCCTTGGACGATGATCGAAAAGAGCACGATGATGTAGGTGATCGCCAGCACGATTTCCCGCTCGCGTCCGGCTGGAAGCGACAGTGCCAGCGCGACGGATATCCCGCCCCGCAAGCCCCCCCACGTCATAATCTGCACCACACCGGGGCTGAATTCCCGCCAGCGCCGTAAGACCATCACCGGCAGCCCGACGCTGATATACCGGGCGAGCAGTATCACGGGAATCGCGATGATCCCGGCCAGCAGCAGCGATGCCGAAAACGTCAGCAGCAGCACTTCTAGCCCGATCAGCACGAAGAGCACGGTGTTCAGAATTTCGTCGATCAGTTCCCAGAAGGCGTCGAGGTGTTCGCGTGTGCGTTGGGACATGGCGAAGGCGCGCCCGTGGTTCCCGATGAGCAGCCCCGCAACGACGATGCCGATCGGACCCGACAGATGAAGCGCCGATGCCAGGGCGTAGCCCCCTGTCACCAGTGCCAGCGTCAGAAGCACTTCGACCTGGTAGTTGTCCACGCTCTTCAGCATGCGGTACGTGATCCATCCCAACAGCAGCCCGAACAGCACCCCGCCGACGGCTTCTTCGATAAACAGAAACAGGGCGTGGCCGATCTCGAACGAATGTCCTCCGGCGGCGGTTTCGTACAGCACCATAAAGACGACGACGCCCACCCCGTCGTTGAACAGCGATTCGCCGCAGATTTTAATTTCAAGACTTTTGGGAGTGTTGGCGCTCTTCAGGATGCCCAGCACGGCGATGGGATCGGTCGGAGAGATCAGCGCCCCGAACAGCAGGCAATAGGCGTAAGAGAGATTCAATTTCAGCGCGGTCAGCACGAAATAGATCGCGCTGCCGAAAAGGATGGTCGAGAGCAGAACGCCGAGGGTCGCCAGGGTGGTGATGACGTATTTGCGCTGGATCAGATCGTTCAGATTGATGTGAAGCGCCCCGGCGAACAGCAGAAAACTGAGAAGTCCGTTCATAAGAGTCTGGTTGAAGTCGATCCGTTCGAGCAGATCCCGTGCCGAGTCGACCAGCACGGTCATGCCCAGTTTGCCCAGCCCGATCACGGCCAGCGACAGAAGCAGGGCGATCAGCATCACCCCGATCGTCGTCGGCAGTTTAACGTAGCGATGGTTCACATAGCTGAGCAACGCTGTCAGGCTTATCAATATCGCAATAATTTGAAACACGCTCATACGCCGGTCTCTCCTCGTTCTCGAACTCAATTGGACAGAATGGTTTGCCGCACTCAAACATCACACGCCTATCCTAACCTGAAACCTCCTGCAAGAAAACAGTGTAAGGCTGTAAAAACACGCCAAGTTCAATTACAGGACTTCAATCCGGCGTGAAATGAAATATAATCCTCTATCACCAAGGGGCGCTAGCTCAGCTGGGAGAGCACTACCTTCGCAAGGTAGGGGTCGAGGGTTCGAGTCCCTTGCGCTCCATTTCTTTTTTTACGCTCCAACCCCCCAGAAATAGATAAGGGTTTTTGTGTCGCTTGCCGACATGAAAACCCTATTGGATGA
>CAZSIZ010000047.1:0-26289 GCA_964606645.1 uncultured bacterium | reverse complement strand
GGATGGGTAACGAGAATTATTGTGACACAGCCTGTACGCTTTGAGCCCACCCTACTTAACTGATAACTGAATAGGAGAGAGAACGATGAAGAGCCGATTGATTTTGATTGCGACAGTCGTGTTTGGCGTGATGGCGACGACGGCGAACGCCACGAACGATTACTATCCCTCGAACCGTAAGCCGATGGTGCGGGAAGAGTTTATCCCGCTGCCGCTGGGGGCGGTGAAACCGGCGGGGTGGCTGAAAGATCAGCTGACCGTTCAGGCCAACGGGATCACGGGCCATCTGGACGAGTTCTGGGAAAGCCTCTCCAAATCGGATTGGAAAGGACTCGGTGGCGAATCGTGGGAACGAGGGCCGTACTATCTGGACGGCCTGGTTCCACTGGCGTACCTGCTGGACGATGCGCGCCTGAAAGAAAAAGTGAATGGGTGGATCGAACCGATCCTGGCCAGTAGCCGGTCCGGCGGTTGGTTCGGCCCGGCAAAAAATTACGACCGCTGGCCGCTCGCCGTTGCGATGAAAGTTCTGACACAGTACTACGAAGCGACAGGCGACCTGCGCGCGATCCAATTGCTGAGCGACTATTTCAAGCACCTCAACAACAATCCACCGGATTGGCCCGACGGCGATTGGCGGGGCGTGCGGGCGATGGAAAACCTGGTGACCGCCAATTGGCTCTACCGCCGCACGACCGATCCCGCCATTCTGGAAGCCGCCCGGTCGATCTATCAGAACTGTTTCGATTGGAAAAATTACTTTCACGATTTTCCCTGGACGACGAAAGCGCTGCACGAGCAATTAATTCCCTATCATTGGCGAAGCGCGGGAATGACTGCCCATGTCGTGAACGTTGCGATGGCGGTCAAGTATCCGGGATTGGTCTACTCGCTGACGGGTGACGAGCGATACAAACAAGCGGTTTTCGAGGGGATCGCCAGCCTCGATCTGCATCACGGGCAGGTGGGGGGCCGCTTCTCCGGCGACGAGCATCTTTCAGGTAAGCATCCCTCGCAGGGGACAGAACTGTGCGGCGTCGTGGAGTATATGTTCTCGCTGGAGAACCTGATCTCCATTACAGGCAATGCCGAACTGGCCGACCGGCTGGAACTGCTGGCGTATAACGCCAATCCGGGAGCGCATACGGCCGATTACTGGGCGCACCAATACGACCAACAGGCGAACCAGGTTCTCTGCACGGAAGCCAAACGGAATTGGAGCACCAACGGCGACCAATCCAACCTGTATGGATTGGAGCCGAATTACGGATGCTGTACCGCCAACATGCACCAGGGCTGGCCGAAGTTCGTCGCCCATCAATGGATGGCCACTCACGACGAAGGGCTTGCGGCGATTACTTACGGTCCCAATACCGTCGAAGCCACAGTCACCGGAGACACGCCGATCACGATCGTTCAAAAAACCGACTACCCCTTCGACGGAACTGTCAGGCTGAAAATTAAACTGCCGCAGAAAACCAAATTTCCGCTTTATCTGCGTATCCCCGGCTGGGCGAAAGGGGCGGAAGTGAGATTTTCCGGGCAGAAAGAGAGACCGCAATCCGGAACGTTCTTCGCGATCGACCGGGAATGGAAACCGGGCGAAACGGTTACGCTTCGGTTCCCGATGGAGGTTCGAACCGAGACGCGGTTCAATAACTCGGTGGCGATTCTTCGCGGGCCGGTCTATTACTCGCTTCGCATCGGCGAGCATTACCAAAAAGTCCGCTCGCATCACGGCGTTCTGCCCGTCAACGATTGGGCGATCTACCCGACAACGCCCTGGAACTACGGATTGATTATCGACCGCGATAATCCGGAGCGGTCCGTGTCGGTCGATACACGGCGCATCGGTAAGGTTCCTTTCGATGACAAAAAACCGCCCGTGACGATCGAGATCGAGGGACGGAGGATTCCGGAATGGACGTTGGTGGATAATTCCGCCGGAGCGCCTCCGCAAAGCCCGGCCTTGTCCGATTGGCCGATGGAGACGCTTGAACTGATTCCTTATGGCAGCACCCGGCTGCGGATTACCGAGTTTCCGGTGCTTGGGAAGTGAATGGGAGAACATTACTGAGACGCGGTCGGGACGAGGCGGCCTGTGCAATGGCGAATGCGGTTCGAGGCGGTGTCGATTTTTAACTGAAGGACGCCGATAGTTTGGCCGTGGCTACCTGCTTGTACGATGATTGTCCCCAACACGTCTTCCGGTTGGTGGAGCGCTTTGTGAGACGATCCGCCGACGATGATATCAATTCCCTCGACTTTTCGCGCCATCTCGCGATCCTTCTTCAAACCCTGATGGGTCAAGAGAACGACGCAGTCCACTTTGTTCATCAACAGTTTGACGTGGAACTGCGCGACCTTTACCGCATCGGCTTTAAGCAACCCCGCGCCGGTTAGTGGTTCTTCATCGTAGATTCCAATCACGCCGATCGTGGCCCCGTTGCGGGTGAAAACGAAATAGGGCAGGGCGAGTGGGCTTCCGGTTTTTTGAACGACCAGATTGGCGTTGAGGATGGGGAATGTGAATTGAGCCATGCAGCGTTGTATGTCCGGCAGCGTGAAACCATCGAAGGCGTTGTCGCCCAGAGTCATCACATCGTATCCGGCTCGGTTCATGAACTCGACGAGCGCTTCGCCCCGGGTCAGAGCGGCCTTGGGTACTTTGATCTCGAACGCGTCTCCCGCGTCCAGGAGAAGCGAATGGGGGTATTGTTTTCGCAGGGTGCGGATGGTTCGGATCACGGCTTCCGAGCGGTCGAAGCGGCAGTGGAAATCGTTGGTGTGGAGGAGCGTGACGTCTACGATTTCGCCTCGCGCCGGGAGGGCGTGAAGCAGCGTGACGAAAAGGATGAACGCGGTCAGGTTGATCCCTGCGTTTCGGCGTTTCACTTTCAATCTCCTTCCTTTCTCTCTATTAACGGATGGGAATCAAACAAGATATTACTTGTTATGATTTCATGATATCATTATACTGGTTGTACGACATAAAGCGTGGAAATATTAATTACCTTCAGCTGATTAAATTCAGAACACAAGTTCAAATTCACGGGCAGCGGAATCTCCTTTCCTGATATTGGGGAAAGGTTTTTTTTATTTTAACTAAGATATTTTGTGGCCGTTTTGTGATCGATACGACTGATAAGGGACTAATAGTCTGTCCAACAAATAATATCGGGTAGGATTGCCCAGGGCAGGCACAGGGGCCTGCCCCTACACGTTTTTGTTACCTGTCAAAATATGATGGACAAAGTACTAGACCTTGAGAAGTTTATAATATGAGAGATCCGCTTAAAATCGATACAACCTCCTATACGATTGCTTTATGTTATGGCGCGATGATGTGTCTCGCGATTTGCGTGAACCTTCCTCCCGTTTTCCTCACGACATTCAGTGAAACATTCGGCGGACAGGGGGGATTGACGGGTGAACAACTCGGAAGAATTCCGGCGACCATCTTCACCGCGATGATTTTCGGTATCGTCGTCACCGGACCGTTAGCGGACCGTTGGGGCGTTCGGCTTTTCGCAATGACCGGTCTTGGTTGCATATCGCTCGGATTAGGAGTGCTCGGATGTGCCACGAACTATACCGTTCTTCTTCTTGCCGCGGGCTTCCTGGGTTTGGGGACGGCGAACCTTGAGGTCGTGTTAAGCCCGATCGTGGCCGCGGCCCGGCCTCGACAGCGAGCCTCGGCCTTGAATCGGTTACACTTTTTCTACAGTGCCGGAGCGGTAGGAACCGTTCTTATCGGTTCGGCGGCATTGCATCTGGCGATTTCGTGGCGGATTATATGTTTCGCGATCGCCCTGTTTCCCGTGCTTATCATGCTGGGTTTCACCCGGATCGAAATCCCGTCATTGCTGCATGAAAAAGAGGAAAAGGTTCCTCTTCTCGACCTCTTACGCCATCCATACCTGCTGGCCGCTTCGCTCGCGATCTGCCTGGGGGGGGCGACTGAAATCGGGTTGGCACAATGGCTGCCTGCGTATGCGGAGCGAAGCCTGGGTTATTCAAAAGCGGCGAGCGGTGTTTCCCTGGCGGGGTTTTCCGTCGCGATGGGAGTTGGGCGTATCGTAGTGGCGCGATTCGCGCATCGTACTGGAATCCTACCGATTATGATGGGCTGCTGTCTGGCTTGTGTCGTGCTAATTGCCGCCGGTTGTTTCTCTCCATCCGTTCCCGTCGCGCTGGCTTCGTGTGTGCTCGCCGGTTTGAGCGTGTCGTGCTTATGGCCCTCGTCACTTGCCGTGGCGGCGGATCGTTTTCCACGCGGCGGAGCGTCGTTATTCGCTATTATGGCCGCCGCTGGAAACGCGGGTTGTGTTATCATGCCGTGGTTTGTCGGCCTCATGTCGGAGCGTACCAATATCAGGGATGGAATACTCTCGATAGCCGTCTGCCCCACGGCCCTGATCCTCGTCCTGCTATGGATGGCCTACTCCACCAAGCGCACCCCCACAGATTAGAAACCCCGCACATCCCCCAACCAATTGGAGTGATGAACCTTTAATGGCGAAACGGCAAGAAGTCGAAAACGGATAATCAAACCGCAACCTGATTAGCCGTTTTCCTCATCAAGCCCCTTGGCGCAAGGTGAAAGTTGTTGGATATTATTGAATTGAAAAGAACGTGTCGAAAAGAAAAAATAATATGAATCCCGTTTGCGAAAAGATAGGAGAAAATCTTCCCATGAGTCATTCATTGTTGAGATGGAAAATGTTATTGGCTATTTTGATCTTATTTTTTTCGTTTGACGTCTATTCAAACGCTCAGGAAACAGGCAATGTCACCAATGTAAAAGTCTGGGAAGAAGAGATAACGCTTCCCACCTATCTTGTCGGCGAACCGGAAGTCAATCCGATTTTTTACACGAATGAATCCTATCAAGGCGCTCAAAAGCGTATTTATCCATACGCCCCGATCGAACGCTTGAGTCAAGACCGGCAAGACAAAACGTACAAAGCGCTCTACCTGGAAAATGAATACGTTCAACTAACCGTCCTGCCCGAGATGGGCGGACGTCTGTTCGCCGCGTTGGATAAAACCAATAGTTACGATTTCTTTTACCGCCAGCACGTCATCAAACCGGCGTTGATCGGGATGCTGGGCGCGTGGATATCCGGCGGGATCGAGTGGTGCGTGTTCCACCATCATCGAAACACGACGTTCATGCCGGTCGATTACACACTCAAAGAAAATTCCGACGGCAGTAAAACGATCTGGTTTGGTGAAACGGAACGCCGCCACCGAATGAAATGGATCATTGGTTTGACGCTCTATCCGGGAAAATCCTATTTCGAGACGACCGTCAAGCTGTTCAATCCCACTTCGGTTCCGAATTCGATTCTCTATTGGGCGAACGTCGCGGTTCACGTGAACGACGAGTATCAGGTGCTCTTTCCTCCCAGCGTTCAGGTGGCGGCCTATCATTCCAAAATCGATTTCACCCACTGGCCCATTTCTCAAGGCCGTTATCGCGGAAGCGATTATACGGACGTCGATATCAGCTGGTGGAAAAACTCATCATCGGCCAATTCCTTTTTCGCCTGGGATCTTCAGGAAGATTTTATGGGTGGCTACGACCACGGGAAGCAGGCCGGTGTCGTTCATGTGGGAAACCATCATGTCGTATCCGGCGCGAAACTGTGGGAATGGGGAACCGGTTCCTCAGGAAGGCGATGGGACGATATCCTGACCGATGAAGACGGTCCTTACGCCGAACTGATGGTAGGCGCGTTTTCCAACAACCAGCCGGATTACAGCTGGATCAAATCGCACGAGGTCAAAACGTTCAAACAGTATTGGTATCCCATTCAGGATATAGGAGGTTTCAAGAACGCCAACCTGAACGGGGCCGTCAATCTCGAATGCCTGCCGGATCACAAAGTCCGATTCGGATTTCACGTCACATCTCCCCATAAGAACGCGAAAGTGATGATTACCGCGAAAGGTCAAAAAATCATTCAGGAACGGATCACTATCGGGCCGGATCGACCGTTTTGCAAAGAGCGGCAGGTACCAAAAGATATCGAGGAAACCGATCTCCGCATTTCGCTTATTACGTCGGATGGAAAAGAACTGATTGCCTACCAACCGGTCAAATGTGATCCCGTAGAGAAATTGCCTGACAAGGTGAAAGCACCCCCTGAACCCAAAGACATTAAAACAATCGAAGAATTGTACTTCACCGGTTTGCGAGTAGAACAGATTCACAACCCGACCGTCGATCCGATGACCTACTATGAAGAAGCGTTACGTCGTGATTCCTCCGACTCGCGTACGAACACCATCGTCGGCATTCATTACAACAAGCGGGCACTCTATCAAAAAGCGGAAGCCCATCTGCGGCGCGCGTTCGAGCGAATCACGATCGACTACACAAGGCCGGGCAACACCGAAGCCTGCTATCAATTGGGCGTATCGCTCAGGGCGCAGAAACGATGGGATGAAGCCTATGACCTGTTTTTCCGCGCAACGTGGGATAACGCTTTTCATTCCGCGGCCTACTATCAGCTGGCCGAACTCTCCTGCCTGAAAAGCGAGTATGTGACCGCGCTCGAACAGATCGAACAGTCACTCTCAACGAATGCACTCAATACAAAAGCGCTGAACCTCAAAACCATCCTGGCGAGAAAATTGGGGAAATTTCATGAAGGATCGGCTCTGGTGGATCGTGTCCTGTCCATCGATCCGCTTAACTTTGTGTCGATGAATGAGGCCTGTTATTTCGCACTCAAAGCGAGTGGCAATACGACGAATTCTAAACAGGTTCTTGACAAACTGATTACGTTAATGCGAGACGACGTTCAATCCTATCTGGAAAGCGCCTGCGACTATATGAGCGGCGGTTTCTGGGATGAAGCCATCGAAATGCTGGAACGCGCCCGGAAATCGGAAAGCACCTCTACACGACAATTCCCACTGGTTTATTACTACCTTGGCTATCTTTATCAACAAAAGGACGACCGTGAAACCGCGCTGGAGTATTATCACAAAGCCATGAATCGGCCGAGCGATTATTGTTTCCCGTTCCGCCTGGAAACCATCGATGTCCTGAACGCAGCGATCGATGCCAATCCCAACGACAACCGCGCCTATTATTACCTCGGTACGCTTCTTTACGAAATTCAACCGGAAAAAGCCATCGAGTGCTGGGAACGATCGAAAGCGGTCGATCCCAAGTTCGCGTTGACACACCGCAATCTGGGCTGGGCTTATTACCGGACACAAAACGATATCCCCAAAGCGGTTGAATCGTATGAGAAAGCCGTTTCGGTGAATCCCGGTGATCCGCTCTTCTACCTGGAATTGGACCGGCTGTACGAACTTGGGAACGCCGAACCGGAATCCCGGCTGGCTCTCTTCGAGAATCAACACGACATCGTGAAACAACGGAGAGAGAGTTTTGTCCGGGAAATTCGCGTGTTAATCCTGAACGGCCATACTGCTCAGGTCATCGATTATTTCTCCAAGAATTATTTTCCGGCCCGGGAAGGTGGAGAGAACATACACGACTTATATGCCGACGCCCACCTGCTCCAAGGCATCCAGGAATTGAAACGCAATCGCGCGAAAAGTGCGTTGAGTCATTTCCAGAAAGCGTCTGAGTATCCCGAAAATCTTTCGGTCGGCCAACCCGAATACGATTGGCGAACGCCCCAGATATCCTATTTTATTGGGCTGGCTCACGATACGCTGGGCGACTCCGAGCGGGCAAAAACGTTCTATGAAAAAGCCACCGGGCAATCGGGAACGAAGGGCCGCAGGCAGGGACGTTCGGGCCGTGCCTCTGACATCCAATACTATCAAGGCTTGTCTCAACAAAAGGTTGGACGTAATGAAGAGGCCAAAACCATTTTCGATCGTATGATCGAAAGCAGCAAACAACGCTTAACCCAGGAAGACGAAAATGTCGATTACTTCGCAAAATTCGGCGAACAGAATTCAAAACGGGTACAGATGGCTTCGGCTCATTTTACGCTGGGTTTAGGTCTTTTAGGAAACGGTCAGAAACAAGAGGCAAAAGAGGAGTTTCAAAAAGCCGTTGCGATCGATCGGAGCGATGTCTGGTCAAGACATTTCCTTCAGTCTCTCAAGTAGTCCATAAGCTACGCACTATGCGGGGCTACCAGACTCGAATTTTAAGGCTTCCCTGACCGGGATTCTCAAACGGACCGGTTGTCGGGTCAGTCTCGCTTCTTTTATTACCGAAGAAATCAGTATCGATGACCAAAGGCGAACCATCTACGTTTTCATATCCGAGTCGAGGAACCCGCGCCTGTCCGAGCCGTTTTGTCGTGACCTGCGATGTGACGGCTTGTTTCAAATTATTCCCTAAATTGATTCTAAGAAAAACCTTCTCGCCTTCTTCCACGATCTCAGCCTTGGGCGCATGGTCATTCAGAACCAGCGGACGGGCTTCCTCGTAATAGGGTTGAGCGCCGTGAAAATAAGCATTGCCCCCGATGGTCAGTGGATATTCCCTGACGTTATACATCCACGTTCCAAATCCACGTAAACCATTGAAATGCTTGTCGTCCCCATTTGGAATATCGTCAGGGATTTCGCCATTCCCAATCAGGATATTATTAAAGAACTTGCTGTCACCGCCGCGGATTTGGGTTAATCCAGCGAGCGCAGTCGAATGCGCTTCATGGTAGGGAGTGGAGCGATTCATCTCGGGGCGGCTTGAAATATGCCCCGTCATCAAATTATGCGCGTAAGCGCCACCCTCGGACCAGTCCCGCAAGCTGAGGTCCGACAGGAACAGATTGTTGTCCACGAAAAACGGCCCGTGATTCACTTCCACGAATAGATCATCCGTAGTGTTGTCATACAAAACATTGTTCGATATGCGGGTTCCCTGAGCCATCCAGTCCATCCATAGTCCCCGGCCAGTGTTGTGGATGCGGTTGTTGCGGATAACCATATCGATGGAGGCATGGATTTTGATTCCTCCCATTTCCGCACCGGTGAATTGCCGCTGGGTCCAGATGTCATAGATATGGTTGTTCTCGATCCGGCTGAAGACGCCTCCCAGGCTTCCGCAGATCCCGGTTTGCTCACAACTGAAGATCGTGTTGTTTCTGATGATGTGTGAACCGATGGTGTCCTTGGACCAGCCGATTTTCAGGGCGCGTATGATGACTTCATTGTAATGCGTCGCACCACCTTTGCTTGGATCGTTGCTCCAGACGTTATGGCCGGTTTTCCGGTCCTTGCCCAGAGTAATACCGGAACATCGCGAATCACTGATGATATTATTTTCGATGATCCATCCCTTGCTCCAGTGCGTCCCGATCAGCCCGATCTGTTCGGCGGTAGGCGCCGCCCATTGCGTCGCTGCCTGACACAGGCGGAAGCCTCGTATGGTGATATAATTCCGCCCCGGTTGGTCCGGATAAAAACAACTGTCACGTACGTTGATTTCAACGAGCGCTTCGTTGGGATTTTGGCCTTGGAAATTGGCGTAGATGTAGGTGTTTTTCTTGTCGCTTTCACAAAACCAAGTCAACAGAGAGGCGTTCTTATCCCGGGCGTCGGGATACGGCTTCGGGTCCAGCACCTGTTCCATAAGATGGGTTTCAAAAAGTTGTTTCCCATTGAGATAGACGGCCCCCGTATGATGGGGCCTTCCTTTGTCGGTAAACCAGTCACCCTCAATCAAATCCTTGTAGGGATTGTATTTTCCGAAGAATGAATTTGGCACGGTCACCTTCCAGACGTTACCCATAAAATGCTGCCACCAATCGATCACTTCCGATCCTTTGATAACAACCGCTTCCCCGTCGGCAGCTTGATAAACGATCCGCTTGGCATCCGATTCTCCCCCGCGGGGAGGTGTGATCCGCTCACGATACGTGCCTTCATGCACGGTGATCGAATCGCCCGATTGGGCAGCCTGTGCGGCGGCGGATATCGTTCGGAAAGGTTTGGACAACGACCCTTTATTGCCGTCGTCACCTTGGATAGAAACATGAAACTCCCGTGGGGATGCTACCTGAACCATGATTGACATTAACAGAATTGCGTAGAATGTTTTCATTTATTATTCTCCCATTTTTAACGATATATTTCAGATATTTCTATCACCCGTCGGTATCAATCCGAATAATCACTTAATTGAAATATGACATAATTCTTTTCAATAATCTAGTTGAATCGCCGGATGTTCTGTCAAGTTCCTGTGGGCGATGGAGAAATTCACTGCCCATTTTATTGATGGCTATAGACTTCACTTAAGCAGAGCGCTTTGATTGCAAAACCAGTCGATTTCATTTAAGATCATTCAGCAATCCATGACGGAATGAAACGATCGATGAGCATGAACAAACAGACCTTATTACGACTCGTAATCGTATGGTTCGCATCTCTCAACCTATCGGTGGCAGAAGAGTCGCCGCGCCTTCAGCCCTTCTTGAATGCGTTGAATGAAAAAAATATCCAATCCGCCTCAGCCGCTTTGGAGAAACTCGATTCTCCCTTAAACACACAGGAACGTCGTATCCTGGTGCGCACGATCGAAAGTCTTTCGCTTCGAGGTGAATGGATCCCCCTGTTAGAAAAACTGGCGGAAAAGAATCCCGCCGAAATTGAATTCACCTATCAAACCGCCCGAACTTTTTGGCGGGCAGGCGATGAAGAATCCGCTTTATCATGGTGCAGGAAAGTGATTGCGAAAGATCCCACTAACGAATCGCTTCTCTACCGGGTAGCCGCAATCGCCTATGCCATTAACCAGTTTGACCCAGCTGAAAAATGGATATCGAAAATTCTGAAAATCAATCCCGCTCATCTCGACGCGCAATTTCTTCAAGGCTGCGTTCACGCCCGTCAGGGTAAGAACGAATCGGCTGAAGCATTCTTTCTGAAAGTGGTGAAAACCAATCCCCATTACCACAAGGCGTATTTTGAGTTGGGAAAACTCTCGAACCAGGCGGGTGTCAGCAAGCAAGCAGAGATTTATCTAAAGCAGGCCCTCGAAGGGTATCCCTTTCTCCGGGAAGCGATGAATGCCTTGATGATCGCCCTCGCCCGGCAGAACAAGCAGGAAGAGATAGCGAGAATCAAGCCGGTTTTCGAGCGTTTGAATTCCTGGAGTAACGAAAAAATGAATCGGATCTGGTATTCCTTTCGGCATCCAAACGAGATCCCCATCAAACACGCCGACGAACTGGCGGTCGAACTGAATTATGCGGGGCAGGAGAAACGAGTTCAGGAATATCTGGAGC
The DNA here is from genome assembly GCA_964606645.1 of uncultured bacterium. Taxonomy (GTDB): domain Bacteria; phylum Hinthialibacterota; class Hinthialibacteria; order Hinthialibacterales; family Hinthialibacteraceae; genus CAZSIZ01. The sequence goes on along the minus strand of CAZSIZ010000047.1, from coordinate 15,052 downwards.
ACCGGTTGGTAATCGATCGATCCAGTGATATCCAAAAATTGATGCTCGCCCGTCTCTATTTTAACAAGCAGGACTATGCAAATTGTCTGATTATCTTATCCCAGATTCAATCACCGAAACATACAAGTTCGGAAGGGTATGTCATATTCAAAGCCTGGTCGTTGTATCATACTGGCCAAATTAAGGAATGCCTGGACTTTTATGCCCGGAATGCCGGTCCATTCAAAGAATCCACTCATCTTAAGCCTCTCGTACTTGCATTGAAAAAACTGAATCCGAGTGAAAGTTCAGGGAAAACGGATCGTTCTTCAACCGCAGTCGCTAGTCCTTTTCAGTTTGTGGATACGACCGAAAAAGCGAAACTCTCCGGTTTTCGCCATATTCTCGGCCATCCCGATAAACGATGGATTACTGACGCGATGGGGTCCGGTGTGGCCGTCGGCGATTACGACAACGATGGCGACGACGATATTTATTTCGTCTGCGGCCGCCCCGAACTGGATCGAGCCGATCCCAAGTGGCGCAACGCGCTGTATCGAAACGATAAAGGCGTTTTCACCGATGTCACGTCCAAGGCGGGTGTCGGAGATACGGGATTTGGTATGTGCGCGATCTTCGGCGATGTGAACGGCGATGGCTGGCTCGATCTTTTCGTTGGCAATCGAGGTTCCAACCACTTGTATAAAAATAACGGTGACGGTACGTTTTCAAACGACACTGCACTTTCCGGCGTTGGCGATCCCGGTTATGCCGCCGCCACCGCGTTTGGCGACGTGGACCGTGACGGAGACCTCGATCTTTACGTCGGAAACTATGTAACCTTCAATCCTGAAAAACACGGTAAACTTCGGACCAATTATCACGGGGTGAATGTTTTTACCGGACCGTTGGCGTTTACCCATCAGAAGGATTTATTGTATATCAACGACGGATCGGGCGTTTTTACGGATCGGGCCGATTCGGCGGGGATCAATGCTTCCAAGGGACGGGCGATGGGCGCGGTCTTCTTCGATATCGATAACGATAACGATCTCGATTTATATGTGACGAACGATTCGACCTACAATCATGTATTAAAAAACAGAGGCGATGGAACGTTCGAAGACATCAGTTTTCTTTCGGGCGGGGCGTTCACGGAAAGCGGGATCGAAGGGGCCAGCATGGGGGTGATCGGCGGGGATTACGATAACGACGGCCTCCTCGATCTCTTCATTACATCCTACGAGCGGCAGGCCGATATTCTTTTCCACAATAACGATCAATGCTATCTAGCCGATGTGACATCCAAGGCCGGCTTAATTCAGAGGAGCCGGATGCTGATCACCTGGGGAGCCGGATTTTGTGATTTCGACGCCGACGGGTGGCTCGATCTTTATACCGCGAACGGGCATCTCTATCCGCAGGTGGATTCGATGAATTTGGGCCTGCACTACAATCAGGGCGTCTCTCTGTATCGAAACATGGGAGAACGTTTCAAGGATATCAGCAAAATTTCCCTGCCCGAAGATTTCAAATCAAAAAGCAGCCGCGGTTCGGCGTTGATCGATTACGACAACGATGGCGACATGGATATCGTGATCAATTGTATCGATTCGTCTCCCATGCTGTTGGAGAATCGCTCTTCGCGAGGAACCTGGCTGCAAATCGTGCTCGACGCGCCATCGGCGAAAACCTACGGATCGCGTGTCGTGGCTCGAATGGGCGATACCGTTAGAACGAGAATCGTTGACGGAGGATCGGGCTACCTTTCACAGAACTCATCCATACTGCATTTTGGATTTGGGGATGTCGAGTCAATCGACGAACTGGTTATTCATTGGGTGGGAGGATCGTCTCAGACCATCGCCTCCCCGAAACTGAACACCCGTCTCCGAATCGCCCCACAGTAATATCAACTCCTTGCAACTATACAAGACGCCTCAGTAAAAAGTATGGTTTGTGAAATTCTATTTACTCATCAACTGTATAGCATGTCTGTCATTCTTTGTGAATAGCAGAAATTTTCAGATTCCCTTTTCCTGTCATTCATCATTCAATGAAGTGAGCGTTTTTCGACCGTTCCATCAACGAGGCGTAACCATGTTTTGAAATTGTGCTCGCCTTCCTGCAGTTCGATAATTCGGGCGCCACGTGGCATATTGGGGCGGGCGTAGGGGGTGTAGCCGCTGGCACGGCCATAGCCTAGACGAATGCCGTACCAATCGCCTTCGAAATCGTTGATGTGATCGTGTCCGACATACGCGGCCATCACATCACCCATTTCCAACATGGCGGCGAAGAGGCCCGAGTTCACTTTTGGGCAGCATACTTTTTCATGCTTTTGGCCGATCGCATTTCCCGAATTCCATATATCATCAAACTCCATTAATGGGATATGAAAAAACACCAGCGCCGGGATAGGGATTCCATGATTATTTAAGGTTAAGCGTTTTGAAACTTGACGATACCATTCAACCTGGCCTGTATGGATCCAATCATAATTCTTATGGTTGTCTTTTTCATACGTATTTGAATCGATGCAATAAATCGTTGCCATCTGTTTTTCACTGCCGGATGCAAGAACCGGGAGCCAGAAATTGCTGACACCCATGATGCCGGTTGGGCCGCATCCGCTGACCGAATAGGGGATTGAACGGGAAAGATGGTTTAATTGCTGCCTTGATAATTTACCTTCACCATCATGATTGCCGAAAACATAAGCCCAGGGAATTTTGCGCTCGACCATCGGTTTTGCAATCTCCTTCAATGCATGCACCGGGAATTCGGTCGGGCCGCCGCCGAGAATGTCACCTGTCAAAACGACCAATTCCGGTTTTTCGGCCTCTAAAATAATGCGAAACAGATTCTGGGTTTTATAATCCTTCTCATCCCCTTCATGCCAATGTGTATCGGTAAACTGCACGATCCGGAACCGTTTTTCACGATTAAAACGCAACACGGGGAATCGATCTTCAAACAGGGCGACGGTTTTATCATAGGCCGAATCCAACTGCAGGCCATCCACCCCAAGTTCGAGCATCGCATCGACATCGGCCAAACCCTGTTCAATCGGATCGACGGGTGCGCGGTAATGTTGTAGATTGATCGAAACGACAACCTGCAAACCCAGTGTATGAAATCCATCCACCTCTTTTGAGTTGAAATCGATGGCATGGTTAAAAGCAAAGTAAGTTTTGCCGGGATTCTCTAACTCTTTAAGGCGCTCTTTGGCGACTTCATAAGGCACGCGAATGCAAACGCGCCCGCCTTTTCTGCTAAAATAATCCAACAGGTTTTGGTCGCGGCTTATAAACTGGGCCGTATTCATCTGATTATAGCGGTTCATGGCCAGCTCTATGCCTTGAATATATTGTGGCTCTAATTCTTTGGGCACCCCTTTCAAATCCGGCATCAGTGCGATACGGCCCTGGCAACGTTTGCAGAATTCATCAAAGGTTGGAACCCGATCGGGTGAGGCGATTTTTCGTAGTTCGTCGAGAGTGATTTCGTCGATATTGGCATTGTGTCCAAGGGTTCGCGATAAATTGCGGTCATGAAGTACCACCACATGCCCATCCCGGGTGGCTCGTAAATCCGCTTCGATATGGGTGTATCCACGTTTAAGGCTTAGTTCCAGCGATGCCACGCTGTTTTCCGGTGCGTTTTCAGTCACGATGCCCCGATGGGAAACTAAAATGAAATTGGGATCCCAATCCTTTGCCCAAGCTGAAAAAACAAAAGTATGTATGAATATAAAAAGAATTAAATATTTAGTATATCGCACGATTTGTTCTCCTTGAGATCTCCCTATTTTTCACTCTATCCTTGTAGAGACAGTGGGTTTAGCATATCAATCGTATCACGTATTTCAACGACGAGACAGGTTACATTCACGCTTGAGTAAAAGTCTACGACCGCCATGTTTTAGTTACCGTTATCGGCAGCATAAACGAGACCAAAATGTAATTGTTCCTCTGTAAGCTCATCATCATTGAGATAGAACGATAAAATATCTAATAAATCTGAAAAGTTCAGTTTATTATCCCGATTAACATCTCCTGTAATATAAGATTCAATCAGATCGAAATCATTGCGGATCGGTTCATTCTGCGCAAACACCGTGCCTGCGATAAAAACAATAAATGTGATGACTGTGTACAAGAGTTTGAAAGTTTTCATGGATTCTTTCTCCCTGACAATTATGCGGAAGATATAGCATTATATAGATACTTACAAACATCAAGAGAAGGATTAAGCGTCAGGGGGGTGGTAAAGCGCGTTTCAGGCTTGGAGGACGTAGATTTCACGCTGGACGATTTGGCTGGGTCGGGAATAGAGAAGGGCTGCTTTCTTCTGGATCGGTGTGAAGCCTGCGAGTGGATCCAGGATGGTATAGCCTTGCAGTTTGATCGTGTGAAGCAACGGCAGGGTTTTGCATGGACCGCCAGACGACATACGGAATCGCGGGACGATGAATACGACACGCGCTCCCGGTTTCATCACGGTTCGGATTTCTCCCAGGGCGCGAAGATAGAGCGGGATCAACTCGTCGGTCAGGCGATCGAACCGCTTTCCATCCAAAGGTGAACGCTGAGGCGGCCCCAGGTAAGGCTCGGTGGCGCAGGCCTCGAAATAGAGCGGTTCGAAAAGCGTGCGCAAGTTTCGAGCGTCACCGTAGATCGCCCGCAAACCGCCGGTCGGCTCTCCGCCTTGACCTTTCAGCCAGTCCCAATTGCCAAGCGACGATTGAACCGCTTTCCGGTTGATATCGACGCCTGTCGTTTGCAGCCCCAACAATCCGGCTTCCATTAGAATACTTCCACTGCCGCAGAAGGGATCGAGCAGCGTGGAGGTCGAATCCGTGCGGGCGATGTTCACCATCATTCGAGCCAGTTTCGGGGGAAGCATTCCCTGTCGTGCGTCGCGCTGCGGGCGGCCGTAGTCTCTTTTGGAATAGGCCTCGAAGGGCTGAAGCCATTGCGTCATCCCCAGTGTCAGACCCGTTTCGGGATGAAGGTGGAATACGATTTCCCCGCCTTTTTGAAGCAGCGCGTTTTTTTCGACTTGCGCCCCGCCCAGACAGGCCGATTTCCCTTCCGGATTGGGCCGCACGAAACGGGAGGCGTGGCCCCTCTCCTTTAAGTGGTCTTTGAACAGGGAAGCGGTTTCGTGCAGCAGCCCGATGATTTTCTTTACCCGACCTCCCCAGTGGGATTCATCCAGGATCGAGAATCCAAACAGGGGCCGAGGATTCCGCGCGATCAATTCATCACCGATTTTCGTGGAGAGAAGCGCATCGAACAACTGTTCGGGAGACGGATCCGGCATAAAATCGAAACGATCCGCTTCACCGAATGGCTTGATTTCGCACAGCCGGATGGTTCCCCCAAGTTCCCCGCACAGTTCTTGAATCCGTTCTGGATCCGCCCCTTCGGCGAACAGAACCGAATCCAGGCGGCGTTGAACGTGCAGAACGTCCCCCAGACGATCCGCTACGGAGAGAACTTCCGCGTGAGAGAGATCGGGGCAATGACCTAATTGCAATAGATAAGCATTCATTCGTTCGTGGAGACCGATTTCGTAATTTTCTAAACAGGATCATTCGATAGGCTGCCCGCTTTCGTTCCAGCAGGCAATCTTGATTGTCTCTTACGGCTTTCTTCTGTCAAGACGCGCCTATCAATTATCATCCTTAAGCGACAGGAGAAATGGTGAGGCTCGCTGGCGCTTTTAGTCCTACGAACTGATTCGGCTAGTCTGGCGACTTTCGATTGAAAGCGATATGATTGAATGACTTTCGGATCGATTGACGCAATCGGTTCGATCCCAGGAATTGAGGCCACGATCCGGCTTCATTCTCCAGTCTGCAAAGAAGGAGTTTCGTCATCATGCTGCCGAAAGAACGAATGATGCGCGCTCTGAATCGAGAGAAACCCGACCGGCTGCCGTGTTCGATTCATCAATGGCAATCCTATCACCTCGACCAGTATATGGGGGGAATCGATGACTTGGAGGCCTTCAAACAAACTGGGATGGATGCGTCTATCCAGTATTTCGAAGCGATGGGGCAATTCTGGATTCCCAACGCAGAGAATTACATCGTTCAAACACCGGACTGGAAAGAAACTATCGAGATTCTCGATCCCGATCCGAACAACAAACGGTTGAACCACGTTATTACAACCCCGGACGGTGTCTTGACGTATGTAACCGGCGGCAACTTGACCACCACGTGGATTACCGATTTTCTCGTGAAAAAACATGAGGATATCGACTTGATCGAACGCTTCATGCCGGTGGCGAAACTCGATCGAGAGGCGATCGGGAAAATGTACGACCGGGTGGGCGATGCAGGAATCCTGCGCGGTTTCGTCTGGGGCGATCAAGCGGGATGCTGGCAACATGCGTGCTGTCTGATGAAACCTGAACGATTGATCCTCGAAGCGACCGACAACCCGGACTGGGTGCATCGATTTATGAAAGTTCTGTTGGAGAAGAAATTGCGGTTTATCGAGGAATCGCTTCGGGACGCGAAATTCGATATCATCGAAACCGGGGGCGGCTCCAGCAGCGACACGTTGATCTCGCCGTCGTATCATCGTGAGTTCTGCCTCCCTTACGACCGTGAAATCCACCGCGCCCTGCATGACGCCGGACATCGCTCCACCTATCACACCTGCGGCGGGATGAAAAATATCCTGAACCTGATCGTGGAGAACGAGACCGACGTCTCCGAAACACTCTCACCACCAGGAATCGGGGGGAATCTGACCGATCCGGGCAAAGTGGTCGAGGCCTTCGGAGGAAAAGTGGCGATGATCGGCGGGATGGATCAGATGACGTTTTTAACGAAAGGAACACCTGAAACGATTCGAGCAGAAGTGCGGCGGCTGTTCGACGGGTATGGAATTAACGGCGGGTATATCATGTCGGGGTGCGATCATTTCTTCGACGCGCCGCCTGAGAACCTTCGCGCTTACGCCGACGCGGCGAAAGAATGCGTGTATTAACCTAACCCGGTGCTGCCAGAACCAAACAGGATTGTCAGTTGTTTTGTGGTGCAGGCTTCCAGCCTGCACCACAATTTAATAACCGTTCTGCGATCAAATTTACTGATAAGAGCCTAAGAGAATCTTCATGAATTCCCGCGAACGTGTGATGACCGTTTTCGAGCACGAGCAGCCCGACCGGGTTCCCGCATGGTGCGGCGCGTCTGTGGAATTCTGGGAGAAAGCCAAGCGGGAATTGGGCGTGGACGACGAACGGATCCGCGTGAATTTCGGCGATGATTTCCGGCGCGTATTCGCTTCTTACGATCTCCCGGATATCCCATTGTCAGAGGGAACGACATATCGCACGGTCTTCGGAATCGAACGGCATGGCATCGGTTACGGGATGCCGACAAGCCACCCCCTGGCCAACGCGACGATTGGGGACGTGCATGATTATCCCTGGCCCGATCCCCAATGCGTCCATGTCGAGAATATCCGTTCCGAAGCCGAAGCGTATAACCAGCAATACGCCATTCTAGGCGGGGACTGGTCACCCTTCTGGCACGACGCGATCGATCTGCTGGGGATGGAGAATCTGTATTACAAAATGAATGACGAACCGGAACTGGTCGACGCCGTATTCCAGCATCTGACCGATTTTTACGCGGCCTCCAACCAACGGATTTTAGACGAAGCAGCCGACGTCGTCGATATTCTGTTCATCGGGAATGATTTCGGGAGTCAGAATGGACCGTTACTGAGCGTTGAATGGTTCAACCGGTTTTTAAAGCCTCATTTAAAGCGGCTCACCGACATCGGGCACGCTTACGGGCTGAAAGTTATGCTTCATTGCTGCGGCGGTTTCGCCCCGCTGATCCCCTCGATGATCGACATCGGTTTTGACGGATTGCACACGATTCAACCCTCATGCAAAGGGATGGACTTGAAAACACTCAAGTCGGAATTCGGGGATCGAATCATTCTGAACGGCGCAATCGATTCCCAGCGAACACTGATCGAAGGTAGCCCTGAGAGCGTGCGGAACGATACACGGGAAACGCTTGAAATCATGATGCCCGGCGGGGGATACATCGCCGGAGCCAGCCACGATACGATTCTTGAAGAAACACCCGTCGAAAACGTGGCGGCCATGTTCGACGCAATTCGGGAATTCGGTGTTTATGGATGACGGCCGGGATTTTTTTGTAGTAGTATCGATGGATCGATAAGGCGCGATCCATCCTGCACTCATAATTTGAAACAGGGAAGGGTTTGATGAAACTGTCAATCGAAGGACTCGACTTATTTATCATTGCCGCCTATTTAATTGGAATCGTTGCATTGGGCTGCTGGGCGGGTATGCGACAACGGCGGGGATCGGCTGGGAAGGATTATTTTCTGGCGGGGAAATCTCTTGGGTGGCCGATCATCGGCCTGGCGCTCTTCTCGACGAATATCTCGACGATTCATCTCGTCAGCCTGGCTCAGGAAGGCTACGATAACGGCCTGGCGTACGGCAATTTCGAGTGGATGGCGGCGTTCACGCTGGTTATCCTGTCGCTGTTCTTCGCCCCATTTTATATCCGCTCCGGCGTCGCGACGCTTCCCGACTTTCTGGAAAAACGCTACAACCGGCATTGCCGGGACTGGCTGGCCGTTCTTTCCATTATCTCCGCGATATTTATCCACATCGGTTTTTCCCTCTACACCGGTGCGGTCGTGCTTCACGGGTTGTTTGGGATCGACTAAATGCTGAGCATATTGGTCGTTGCCATTCTCACAGGCCTGTATACGGCCGTTGGGGGCTTGATGGCCGTCGTGCTCACTGAATCGATTCAGGCCATCATTCTATTGATCGGCGCGATTGCACTGACCGCGATCGCCTACAGCCAAGTCGGGGGGTGGAGCGGTTTGGCGAGTTCGGTGGACCCGGTTAAATTGACCGTGCTTCGGTCGGCTGACGATCCGTCGAATCTTCCCTGGTATTCGGTTTTTCTGGGTTATCCGATCATTGGGATTTGGTATTGGTGCGCGGATCAAACGATCGTGCAGCGCGTCCTGGGGGCGAAAGATGAAAATCACGCACGCATCGGTCCCCTCTTCGCGGGATTCATTAAAATTCTGCCCGTCTTCATCTTCGTGCTGCCGGGCTTGATGTGTCTGGGATTGATCGAGCAGGGAAAACTCGAAAACACGATGACCGATTCCGCCGATACTTATGCGTTTCTGATCGGGAATCTGCTGCCGGTTGGATTGAAGGGGCTTGTTGCCGCCGCGCTGCTAGCCGCGTTGATGAGCACGGTTTCGGGCGCGTTGAATTCCTGCGCGACGCTGTTCAGTTACGACATCTACAAACGATTCAATCCATCGGTTTCCGACTCGACCCTGATCGTGATTGGGCGATGGGTGACTTTATTCACTATGGCCGCCGCCATCGCCTGGTCTCCATATATTGAACATTTCGAAAGCATTTTCCAGGGAATCACCGCCGTGATCTGTTATATCGCACCGCCGGTGACCGCCGTATTCGTTTGGGGCGTCTTTTGGAAAAAGGCCTCGTCGACGGGGGCGCTGATCACTTTGTGGTCCGGCGGATTTCTGGGGCTGACCGTCTTTCTTCTGGACTGGTTCAAGGAATACACCGGCTGGGACGTGCCGTCCATGATGATGACGTTTTACTTGTTCGTTATCTGCTCGTGCGTGTTGATCGCCGTTTCCATTATCAAACCGCACAAACATACCGGTGAGAGTTTGGCTTTGGTCTGGAAGCATCCTTTCGACGCCCTGAAAGGGGAAGCCTGGCCGGGGATCGGGAATTATAAATTTATTTCAGTCCTGTTGATCGTGACGATGATCCTTCTCTATATCCAATTCGCTTAGTGTCAAGTCGTGCTTGAAATGACGGGGTGGATAGAACTTGGGCAGGCACGGGGGCCTGTCCTTACACGTTATTGTTACCCGTCAAAATATGCCTGTCAGGCGACTAGAATCGATGTGTTTTATTCGGGGATTCTTTCCAACGCCAGGAGGGTTACGTCATCGGCGAATTTTTGACTGCCGGTCCATTCGGACGCGCTTTGGATGAGATCTTTGAGAGAGTCTTCCAACGGTTTATCGATCGCTTTGCGAACGGTATCGTCCAGGCGTTCGTAACCGAACTCGTTGTAGTCTTTCATCGCCTCGGTAATTCCATCCGAGAACAGAATGAACCTGTCACCAGGTTCGAGAAACAGTTTCTTGGTTTCCTGGGCTTGATCGTCGAACGAGATTTTGCTGACACAAAATCCTCCAGGCTCTCGGAAATATTGCGATGTGAGGCCATCCCGCTTCACGAGCAGAGGAGGTTCATGACCGGCGCGGACCCATGTGACGCTGGCATCCTGCGTGTCGAGAATAGCGTAAAGCAGGGTACAAAACGTCATTTGGCCGCCGGGGAATCGCCGATTGAGCGATTCAACCAATCGAATCGGATCGATCAAGTTATCCAAGCGTTCCTCTCCCTTGGCTGCGCTTTTGTCGAGGGAAATTTGATCGATCATCCGGGAGAGCGAAACGGAAAGCAGCGCGGCGGGAACCCCATGCCCGGAAACATCAAGCACATAAAATGCCCAGTGCGTCTCGTCGAGCCGGATGATATTGAGCAGATCGCCACCGACGTATTCGGACGGCTCGAACATCCATGAAAACCGGAAACCTGGAATCGAAGGAAGTTTTTCGGGAATGAATCCCCGCTGAACCTTGGCGGCGGCAACGAGGTCTTTCTTCATTCGTTCGTTGGCATTTTGGAGTGCTTCCTCTGCTTTTTTGCGTTTGGTGATATCCCAAAAGATCCCTTGCATCCCGATAATTGTTCCTGTCGCGTCGTGAATCGGGGTTTTAACGACGTGGACGTACTTGGTTTCCTTGTCAGAGACTTTGTTTTCCTCGATGTCGTCAAGAATCTGGTTCTGCTCGATGACCTTGTGATCGTCGTCGCGGTATTTCTTGGCTAATTCGTGAGGGAAGAAATCGTAATCGTTTTTCCCGATGATCTCTTCCAGGGGCTTTTCCAGCAAATCGCAAAACCGTTGATTGACGAATGTAAAATTCCCATCCAGGTCTTTGCAGAAAATAAACTGAGGAATATTCTCGACGAGTGAATAATAAAACGCCTCGGAATTTTCCAGTTTCAGTTCTTTTAGAAGTTTCTGAATATATTTTTTATCCAATTGTCGGCTATCCTTTTTATCTTGTTCACTCATTATCATCCTCCCAACCGAACGGTTTATCCCGCACTTTACCCGAAGAGGAGTTCTTTGCTATCATTATAACCCTATTTAATTAAACAGTATAAAATTCTTGCGTATTAGTCAATAGGAGATTTTCAACCATGCGTTTTTCAGAACGACTTGTTGAAGAACACCGTGATATGTCTCGCCGTTACTTTCTCGGTTTAGGACCATCGGCCGTAGCGAGTCTGAGTCTATCCTCGTTATTATCGGTAGAAAGCGCCGCCTCGGTTTCGATCGATGAGCGGATGGAGAAACTTGAGTATCTCACCAAAGATGAGGACTTTATCAATTACGGACGCGGTAAGCCCCCACCCCACGAGCTGCCAATCGAAAAGAAACGCGCGGTAGGATTGACCCGGGAGACTTGGCAGTTGGAATTGCTGGCGGACCCAGACAGCGATTCCAAGATTGGCCAGCCACTGACGAAAGCATCAGGAACCGCCTTGAACTGGCAGGACTTGATGAAACTGGCCGAACAACACACGGTGCGCTATCTGCACGTGACGTCATGCACCAATGGCCGGAAACCCTGCGGAATGGGATTGTGGGAGGGCGTACCGTTGAGAGAGGTAGTCTGGATGGCCCAGCCGTCAAAAAACATTCGACGGATTTTTTATTACGGCTATCACAACGACGATCCCAAGCAACGGTTCCAGAGTTCACTGACCATGGGGCGCGTGCTGGAAGATCCTCCCGGCGAGTTACCGGTGATTCTCTGCTACAAACTCAATGGACAATGGCTTTCATCGATCCGAGGCGGACCGGTACGGCTTCTTGCGCCCGGTTTATATGGAAACAAATCGGTCAAATGGCTGCAGCGTATCGTGTTCACGAATAACATTCAACTCAACGATACCTACGCGCTCTGGAATAACGACACCGAAAGCCATATCAAAACGTGTGCCCACTTTATGCACGTGCCGGAAAAGAGCAAAGCCGGAACGCCGATCCCGATCACGGGGCTGGCGCAAGTGGGAATGTCAGGCCTGAAAAACGTCCAATACTGGCTGCATCCCCAAGACGTCCCTCTGCCGGAAGACGATCCGTATTTTACGAAAGCCGAATGGAAGAACGCCGATATTCTTCCTTCTCCCACTCGCTGGGGCGGTGGAATTCCAGACGATCGACTGCCTCCAACCCCTCTCCAAATCGATCCCGCCAGCGACAAACCGTATCAATGGCCGACGAATTACACGATCGCCCACTGGGCCGTTGCGCTGAAGGGTGTGTCGCCCGGACGCTACGACCTTCGCTGCCGGACGATCGACGCCAATGGGATCGCCCAGCCGATGCCGCGTCCTTATCCGAAATCCGGGTACAACGCTATCCAGAAGGTAAGCCTGACGGTTGAGGCGTAAAACCACAGACTGGATGGTGGTGACTCGATGGTTTCTTCAACGATCGGCTTGAATGGCTTGTTCGGGCCGTTTTTCTTTCACCTGATGGATTTACTTCCAAGGGGGAGAATCGTTTCGATGAGATTCATGCCGCACGTCTTTCCCGGACACGTTTCGTTTTTTCGATTTGCTTCATTCACAGGAGGCAAGGCGATCGTAAATCCTTCCCGACCGTCCTTTTTGTCCCAGCCGACCTTCGCTCCTTCGAGGAAAGGGGCGCTTTGCGGATCGATATAGACGAGCGTGCCCTGTGTCTCGATGGCGAGATCGCCGGTCTCACGGAACTCGTCCATGCCGATATGAATCCGCGCATTACTGCAACCGGTTTTCTCTACCCTGACGCGCATGGCGGCGTTTGGCCGGTTGTGAGTACGTTTGATTTCGGTGAATTTTTCTACTGCGCGTTCGGTCAGTTCGATCATCATTACATCCGGTCCAGATTGGAATCGATTTGAGACGCCTGTTCTCCACATCTTTATATTTGGTTTAGAGATTTCGTTTATGGTATGATATTCTAACATTACTTTCAAAAAGTTATATTCGCGGGACAATCGATACTTGATGGGGAATGTGTGTTTGATGTGGAGATCATTTCGTAGAATCGTTTGCGCTGGATGGAGTCATTGGCTCTGCGCCTTGACGCTGGGTGTTTTTGCGATGACCGGTTGGAGCCAAAAGCCGCCCCATTGGCGGTATTGGAGAGCGTCGGACGGGCTGAGTGAATCGTACACGCGATCTGTGTTCAGCAGCGCCTCCGGCAAGGTTTGGGTCAACCACGGCGATGTGACCGAGATGAGTTGGCTGGACGGCTACGACGTTTCAAATCTCCCAAGCCCCGGACCCAGATTGCCGGTTCGTGAAAGCCGAACGGGAGAAATCTGGTCGATTACGACGGATGGTTTCCTGCACTTTCAGAACGGCCAGTGGATCACCTATTCCGCCCCTGGCATCCTCCGCGAAACGCCCTTCCATCCAATCGGTTCCAGCCAGGTGCTCTTACTTCAACCAGACTGTGTGAAAATCCTGAATGGAAGCACGGGAGCGATTACACCATTTCGGCAAGCGAACGGATCGGCGCTGGGCCGTTTTATCCATCTGATAAACACGCCGGATGACAGTGTCTGGATTACCGGCGAAAACGGAGTGGCTCAATTTTCAGCCTCCAGCGTTCAAGACGGCAATCCACCGGTTTGGAAGGAATTCAGCACCGAAAAGACAGGGCTATTCAACCTGCGCAATCCTGCCATCGACACGGAAGGCCGCCTGTACGCCATCGCCGAATCCACGGAACGATCCGGACAGCAATTCGTTCGATTCGACGGAACCTCTTGGACTCTCTTGTTTTCGCTGGCTGATAATGTCCGACGGGCGTGGCCTGGAGATGACAGGGGATACTGGGCACAAACGAGATCGTCTCTCCTGCGGCTCGACCGGAATGGAGAAGAAACCGATCCGTCAGACCGATTAATTTTCGAGCGAATAAACGACGTGTCGGTTCAACCGGGCCAGGAATTCTGGCTGGCCACCTCGCATGGTTTAATCCAACACGTCCAGCCCGCGTGGAGAATCCCTATTGACATCCGGTCAATCGATAAGAACGTCCACGCGATCCGTGAAGACAGTCAGGGCCGGATTTGGTTTGCCGGAGATCGCTCTCTGATCTGTCTTCAGAACGACCAATGGACTTTTCATCCCCTGCCCGACGGAATTCGCTCGCATCCCTACGAAACCGATGCGCTCTGCTTCCTTCCCGGCGGACGCCTTCTTTTCAATGGTTCGAGCGATCCATCGTTAATCACATACGATCGCGAGCGAGACGAGTTCGAGTTTATTCGGCATCCGGCTGGACGTAAAATACGACTCATCGCACCTCGCCATGAGGGTGGGGCGTGGGTCAGGACGCAAGGTTCGGCTCGCAGCGATTTCCGGTTGGAAATCTATGATGGGACCACGTTTCGGCCAATCATCGATTTGAAAGACCAGCGTCCATACACTCGAATCCGGCACGTGTTCGAGGCTAAAAATGGCGATATATGGGTGGGCAGTCTGATGGGACTCGGTGTGTATAGCGACGGTCGATACGAGGCGTTCACCGCGGTCAACGGCTATACCGGCTCGGGCGCGTTCAGGATTCACGAAACGGATGAAGACAAAATATGGGTAGGGGACCGGAATAACATTTACGAACTCGATGGGAAAACCTGGACGACCGTCATGACGGGGATCGACTCGATTCGGTCTATGATTACGGCCCGCGACGGCAGCGTGTGGGTGGCATCGGGGATGGGAGTGATGCGATACTGGAAAGGAACCTTGGTACTCAATTCGGAAGAAGAAGGGCTGCCTTCTCCCTTTGTGAATCGCATCTATCAAGACAGCCAAAAAAGGATTTGGGCCGGAACCACACGGGGAA
>CAZSIZ010000046.1:14291-26311 GCA_964606645.1 uncultured bacterium | reverse complement strand
TTGGGCATGGCTTTCCGCGCTTCATTGGCCCACCATTCACACCATTGGGACATCGAGCGGGTATACCAATGGGTCATATCCAACCGGCGGCGTTTGGAATAGCAAAGCATCGGCAGAACGGTTTTGATGTCTGAAAAAGATTGATAGGATTTGTCCCAGGCCTGATTCAGTTTTTCGATGGTTTGGTAATTCGCTTTTAAATATTTCTGAAAATCCTTATGCGCGTAAGAATCGTTCGCCCAGAATCCGATATGAATGTGCATGGGCTTCCCTCGATAACCCCAGTTTCCCCCGGCGGGATATTGCGATTCGCCATAATTCCCGCTGGGTCCCAGGCGCACGCCTTGTAAGATGTCCATCGGTTCGTAATGCTTTCCGAAAGCGTTCAGCACTCGTGTCACATGTTTTTGATGATAGGGACTCCATATACTTTGGATGGGATTGGATTGATTGTGTTCGAGACAGACAAAACGGACATTTTCGCTGCTGTCGGCGAACCAATCGGGCAGCGAATAAGCCGATCCAACGATCAATAATGGGAACCATTTCAGATCGTATTGAGCGATTTTCTCGACAATCGCATCATAAAAACCGAAATCGAAACGCCCCAGTTCCGGCTCGATCAGATTCCATTTGACATAAGACTCGATGGCGTTGAATCCCAAAACTTTCGCTAACGGAGCTAATTCGTGCAGCGTATTCAGGGAAGATTGTAACTCGTCCCAGCCGGACCGGACGGTGACTCCCGCCGAACAGACGATATCGAGTGGGCGTTTTAAGTGAAGCATGGGCTGAACGTGAATCGGGACCGATTGCCTAGCTTGCTTCCAATCCGTTTCATTGAATTGAGTATGCGCTTTGATCGCGATTAAGTGCTGTAATCCCGTGATCTTTAAATGGGGTTTGGAAGATTGATTCCAGAGCGTGATTTTCGGTGAATCGAATTGGAAATACGCCTTGCGAATGCGTTGGGTGTTCAACCGTGTATAGGAAACCTGCCGGGTTGGCCGCATCCATTGCCCATGAAACCGGTCGTCGTTTAAAACGATCGCGTCAATGATTCCAGCGCCCCTGTCGTAAAATTCAACCTCCAGAATGAGTGATGCGTTCTCTTGAAGCAACGGATTTTTCATCCGGAAATTCCAGGAGGTTTCCGTATAAGGATCGGTTCCCAAGCGAATCTTGAGACTTGCCGTTTTACGTTCGGTGATTTTTTGGCATTCATCCCGGTTCAGTAAAACGAATGGAAGTGACGTCTCGTCCGTTGCCGCGTCATAGAGAAGTATGGGGGATTCGGTGCAGAGTACCCGGAGACTCAAACAACTTGTGAATACCAATAGCAAGATTAAATGATGAAATATTTTCATGGCGTTTCCTATCGATGATGAATTATTTATCACGAATCGTATGAAGGGATAAAGACTCGAATAAAGAGCGGGAAAAAAGTGAAACGATGTCGGGAAATCCGAGCTATTTCAGCTGGTCCCACGCTTGGACGCTCACGGGTTGAAGGTCGATGAAACGGGCTAGAATGTTGCGGTCGTAAGGATCGCGGTTCGTTCCGGCTTCTTCCCACACGACCAGGAATCCATTGGAATTGGTATTGGCCGCGATCACCGGGAGTTTCGATTCGTCGAAATACCGCTCACTGCTTCCATCGTCCGTGGCATCATCACCGTTGTCATAAATTAAAAATATCTCACTCGCCAGCGAACCGTCTCGCGCAATCAAGCGGCCTTGAATATCGGCGAACGCAAAATCGCCGCTTTCATCCCCTTTCCAAACGGCTAAATACATCCCCGACTGTGAGTTGTAATCCACATCCTGCCTCAAGGTGTATGGGGTATCCGCTTCGATTGGAATGGGATCGCCGATCGTGCTGCCGTCGACGCCGACAATCTGCCCAATCGTATCCGTGCGGGATGCCACCGCGCTGTCCGGGGCATAACCGATCCGCTCATCCCATACGACCAGGAATTGATCGTCGTCGGGATTGTAGGCGATGCGGGGGGATTCCTCGGCGAAATCCTGATCGCGGATAAAAATGGTGTCGCCGACCGGTTCACCGGTATTGGAAAGCACCTGGGCGCTTAGATTTTCCGTGCCGGTATTACGCGGTTCCCGGTCTTCCCAGGCCATCAGGTAAACGTTGCTTTGACTCGACCAGGATACGGCTGGATTCGTTCCCGATCCAAAGGTGTCGGTGATGATATCCAACTCCAAGCCGGGGAAAACGATTTGCGCGGTGAGGGGACCGGAGAGGCCGATGATGTATTGATTGTCGGTGGCGTTGTGAGCGACGGAAACCACCCGTGCCCGTGCGGCGGGATCGAAGAAGGTGGGTCCGGTGCTTTGGCCGATATCGACGGCGGCATCGATGGGCGCTCCCTGGGGAGAAATTCGTTGCGCCAGAACCATGTTGTCATTTTCTCGACGCGCGACGAGAAGAAATTCGTTATCGACGCTGTTATAAGCCACTTCGGGCGCTTCGATCTTATCGCCTTCCGCCAGCAGCAACACGGGATCGCCGATCGGCTGACCGTTTTGCCCGTCGACCAGGACCCCGTGAACCTCGACGACTGTGTCATCGATGACATGTTCCCAAACGACGAGAAAGGTATTGTCCGTCGAGTTATAAGCGACGTCGGGAAACTGCTGTGCGCTGTCCGCTTCGGTGACGGTGGCGACTTCGCCCATGTTCTGAGCCATAGGCAAGCCAGCGAAAGAAAGTATCAGTACGATCGTGAGGACGAGTCGGTTCATGAGGATGATCTCCTGTGTTTTACCCAGTCGTTCGGGCGATTGGGTAAAGTGTCGATTTTCTAAAAAGTCTTGTTTGCAAAATAACATAATGAATGGCTTGAAGCAAGTGAATTGTTCAATGGATTCTCTGGATATAAAAACGTATCGAAATCGGAAATGTTATTGAGAGTGTGAATTCTGAGAATCGGTGTTTAAGTAATCAAGCGCCAGGTGAGACAGGAGACGGGCGCCGATCGGTAACGCGGCTTCATCGGCAATAAACCGGGGCGAATGAAGGGGATGAACGGCCCCGATTCGTTCGTTGCGAACTCCCAGAAAGACGTAAAAGCCGGGGATTTCCTGGGCGAAGCAGGCGAAATCCTCGCCGCCCATCACGGGTTTGATCTCCATCGTCTTGTCCGGGCCGGTTACTTTTTTCAGGGTAGGGATCATCATCCGGCCCAGTTCGAAATCGTTGTGAGTGACGGGGCCGTAATCGTGGAAAATGATGTCAGCCGTTGCGCCGTGGGTTTCGCAGACGGTATTCACGATCCGGTCGAACGCTTTTCGAATCCTTTTTCGTACCTCATCGCTATGGGTTCGAACTGTGCCTTCCAATACGACGTCGTCGGGGATGATGTTCCAGCGCTGGCCCCCTTGGATCACACCGACCGTCACCACCGCCGGTTCACGCGTGTCGATGGTTCGACTGACGATGGTTTGCAGGGCCGTGACGACATGGGCGGCGGTCACGATGGGGTCCACGCCTTTCCACGGGTAGGCGGCGTGGGTCTGCTGACCGTGGATCGTCACTTTGAATTGATCCACGCTGGCCAATAAGCCGCCGAGTCGATAGCCCACTTTTCCTGTTTCCGATTCAGGATTGACGTGAAGCGCGAAGATGGCGGAGACGTCCGGATTTTTCAGGACGTTTTCTTCGATCATCAGGGACGCGCCTCCCTTTTCGCCAAGGGGGGCGCCTTCTTCGGCGGGCTGAAAGATCAGTTTGACGCTTCCGTGTATGGCGTCACGCATCTGGTTGAGCACGTGCGCCGTTCCCAGCAGAATCGCGGTATGGGCGTCGTGGCCGCAGGCGTGCATCACCCCTTCGTTTTGAGAAGCGAAGGGAAGGCCGGTCTGTTCGGTGACTGGAAGTGCGTCGATGTCCGCACGCAGCGCGACGACCGGCCCCGAATGCTTCCCATGAATCATCGCCACGACGCCGTGACGAGCGACCCCCGTCTGGATATCGTCCACCCCAATTGTTTTCAAACGCTCGGCGATGTAAGCGGCTGTGTTTTCTTCTCGGTTGGACAATTCGGGATTTGTGTGAATATGTCTGCGCCATTCCACCACCTTGGATTCGATGCGGTTCGTAAGTGTTTGAACGCGTTCTTGATTCTCGTCCGGCCATCCAGGTAACGTTGAAAGAACAAGCGAAAAAGCGATGGGGACGATCCGGTAAGCAGCAGATAGATTCAACATGATTTTTTTCCTTTTCGTGCAGATCGATTATGGATTCACTTCTTTTTGAGTTTGCGGCGTACTTGGTCTAGGACGGTTGTGACCAGTCGGTCTTGGGCGGAGCGGCCATTGCCACGCAGGCGGATACGTTTGACCTCGAAACCGGATTGCTTTGATCCGAAGGCGGCCCAAACGTGACGGGATCGGTCATCGGCAATTTCGATTTCACTGATGGCTATGGCCCAGGCGTTTTTTGATTTTTTACTGGCTTGCTCCGCGATAGTCCTTATGCTTTTTTCGCTGGATTCCGGGAGATAGGTAAGGGGGGCTGAGCCGTTTAGCATTTCTAGTAAGACTCGGTGGGTGGGGGCGGCGCAGCCTCCTGTGTAGAGGCTTGAAGCCCCTTCCGCGTTGTGGAGGCTGGCGGCGATGGCTCCACCGCTTCCTACTTCTGCTGTGACGAGCGTGGCTTTGCGTTCGGCTAGCAACTGGATGACACGCTCTTCCAGTGTGGAACCGTCATCGGCGTAAAAGTACTCGCGGATGTGACCGAGCAGTTCACTTTCAAGTGCTTTAAGCCGGGCCACATCGTCAGGCGTGCTGCCGGGGAACGCGAACGTCAGATCGACGCGGCCCTGAACGAATAACGAGGAGATGATGAGATCATCCGGCAATTGCATCTTGGAGTGGATAGTCTGATCGATGTTCGATTCCCCGATGTTGACGAACCGCATCGTGAGAGAAGCCCCGATGGAATGGATACCGAAACGTTTGGCCAGATAAGGGATCAACTCACCCGTCACCATCGGCTGAAGTTCACCGGGCGGACCGGGCAGCGCGGCGATCACCCGTTCGCCGTTATCGAAAAGAAGCCCCACGGCGGTTCCGTTCGGGTTATTGAAATACGTGCCTGTCTCCGGAGTGAGGGTTTGGCGTTGAAGGTTTTCCCTGATTTTGTCTAACGGACGGCCAAACCGGCGCTCCAGGTCTTTGATTGCGTCGGGGTGCATGTGCAGTGGAACGCCCGTGAATTTAGAAAGTGTCTTACGGGTGACATCGTCATCGGTTGGTCCAAGGCCCCCGGTGATGATAATCAGTTTCGCGTGTTGCTCGGCGAACTCCAAGGCGGCGCGAAGGTCTTCCGGGCTGTCACCGACGCTCATCGAACCCACGCATCGGCAGCCCAGCGGATTCAGTGTTCGGGTCAGAAAAAGCGTGTGTCCGTCGGCGTAAACACCGCGCAGCAACTCACCCCCGGTCACGACGATCATATAATCCGTCGGATCGTCCGGCACAGAGGAAGCCGCCCCGGCGGGATTGACCGTCACTGTGAACGGGACAAGCGCCAGGGTGAATAGAATGATTCGGCATAGAAGGTTTGGAAGCATAATCTTTCCTCGTAACTCGAAGGAGTGAATGCAGTTGAATTGAAATTATTGGTGTTTCAGGGGCGGGACCATTTTACTGTACGCTTCGATCATTTCGCTTTCGTTGAACAGAAGCAGGTACGCGCGGGCCATTGAGAAATCGTAAGAATCCTTCGCGCGGCCCGCCCAATAGTACATCAGGGCGATCCCTCCATCCGGCAGGCGAACGGCGCTGGGATAGCCGAAATCGCCCGATACGATACGTGAAAGAACGATCCCGTATTCGATGTCCCAGGTGTGACCCCAATCACGGGAAATCATGCCGCGAATGACTTTTTCTTCAGCACCGCGGTCTCCGTAGACCATCAATATCCATCCATTGGAAAGCAGCAGCAAGTCGGCGGGGTGCTGCGCCTGACCGGTCAGGCGCAGATACGAGGACCAGGTTCGACCTTCGTCGGCGCTGAGCGTGACGTTGAGGCGCTGTTGATGATCCGCGCTTCGGGCGGCCGCCATGATGCGCCGGTCCGGCATCTGCAGCAGCGCGGTTTCGTTGTGGCCGGACAGGATCAAGGACGGATCGCCCCAGGTCGAGCCGTTGTCCTTGGAACGAACCATGTAGGCGTAATCGCGCCGCTGGTTCGATATGGATTTCATGCCGGGCACGTCTTTGGTGTATCTACCGTAGACGTTCATGAGCAGCGTTCCATCGATCAGTTGGATAATGCGGCCGTAAGGCGAACACGATTCCAAACCCTTGATTCCAAGCGGGGCGGGGTTGGACCAGGTTTTCCCTTCGTCGTCGCTGATTGTGAACATGCAGCTGGCGCTTTTGATGGCGGGATTGTAGACACCGCCGGGAGTGTAGGACGCCTGTTCGTGGAACGCGGTGATGATCCGGCCCGTCGAGGTGATCCCCACGGCGGGGTTGCGGTCGTCGTTGGGACCGTCAACGATTTTTGTTGAAAGGGACCACGGAAGGCTCGGATCGGGCGCCGAGGTGAATTGAAGGTAACCGCCAAGGCCCAGATGACCGCCCCCCCCACGGAAGACGGCAAGGAGACCCTCGCCCATGACATTGATAACGGGAAAGTATCCGCCCTGCTCGATGATGATTTGCTGCTTGACGGAGGGCAGATCGAAAACGTCGATCGTTCGGTTTTCCTGTTCGGCCCAGGTTGACGCCGAAGCGATGAAAGAGAACGCGAGAGTTAGAATGAAGGTCGATGGGTGGGAAATGAGTGTTTTCATGATTCTCCGTTTTCCTCCGAAGGTTCTGTTTTTTCGTAGTCGTGTAATTTCCGAATCAGCGTCCGACGTCCAATCCCCAGCGCTTCGGCGGTTTTGGTTCGGTTGCCGCCGAAGCGGTCGAGGCTATCCAGGATTTTCTGTTTTTCGATTTCGGCAAGCGTCGCATTCGGCGCGAATGAGGGGTTGGACTCGCCCGAAGCGGCCGATCCCGGCGCCTGACGGATTTCATAAGGCACATCGGTGGCTTCCAAACGGTCGCCGCGTGCCAATATGACCATGCTTTCCGTCACACCCTGCAATTCCCGGATGTTGCCGGGCCACGGGTATTTTTTGAATAACTGGATCGCTTCGTTCGATATTTGTAGAGAACCTTTGCCGTTTTCCTTGGCAAAGCGGGCGACGAAGGCTTTGACCAGCAAGGGGATGTCGTCCAGGCGTTCCCGAAGCGGCGGGGCGTTCAGTACGATGACTTTCAGGCGGTAATACAGGTCTTCACGGAATTTATCCTCGCTGACGAGTTGCGGTAAATCCATGTTGGTGGCGGCGACGATACGGACGTCGACAGAAATGGTTTCGGTCCCGCCCACCCGCTCGAATTCCTTCTCCTGTAGGAAACGAAGCAGTTTTACTTGAATGCTTGGGCTGATCTCGCTGATTTCGTCGAGAAAGAGCGTGCCCCGGTCGGCCAGTTCGAAACGGCCTTTGCGCTGTTTGACCGCGCCGGTGAACGCGCCCCGCTCGTGACCGAACAGTTCGCTTTCCAGCAGGTTCTCCGATAGCGCCGCGCAATGGATGGGAACGAACAGGTGGTCTTTACGGGGGCTGAGGTGGTGCAGGGCGCGGGCGACCAGTTCCTTGCCCGTCCCCGTCTCTCCGTTGATGAGGACCGTCGCTTTGGAACTCGCCACCTGTTTCGTCTGTTCGATCAGGTCGAGGATGGTGTGGCTCTGGCCGATGATTCCTTCGAATCCCTCGGTGGAACTTTTTTCGCTCTCCCGGTGATACTCGACCTCCAATTCGATGCGCAGTTTCTCTTCGACCCGGTCCAGGAGCAGTTCCATTTCGTCGAGATTGACCGGTTTGGTGAGGTAGTTGTAGGCCCCCAGTTTCATGGATTCGACCGCCATCTCGATGGTCCCGTAAGCGGTCAGAACGAGGACGATCAAACCCGGCTTATGCTCCTTGGCGTTCTTCAGCAGCGTCATGCCGTCCATGACGGGCATTCGGATGTCGGTGATGAGGATGTCGTAGTCGCGCTCCTTCAGTTTGTCGAGGGCTTCCTGGCCATCGGCGGCGGTGTCGATTTTACGCGAATCCGTCTCCAGCCCTTTGCGTAAGCCTTCACGGGAGTTGAGTTCGTCGTCGGCAATTAGAATAGAAGTGCGCATGGTTTGTTAGTTTTCAGTTCTCAGGTTTGTGTTTTTATGGTTGTTTTGGAATCTGTTTATTATAATCATGTCGTATCGATATAGGGAGAGGGGCTTGTATTGGGAAAACTCATAACATATCGCTGGGATCGACGTCCTGGACGATGCGGAGGCCTGGACGGCGCTGGGTAAGCAGCTTTTGGAGGGGGTTGCTGTTGAGCAAGGGGCGGAAGGCTTTGTAATCGCGGCTTTTGAGCGCGACCTGCCATCGGTAATAATCCCGCAGCCGGTATAACGGCGCTTCCACCGGCGGCAGCAGTGTGATTCCTTTTTGATCCTTCAATCCTTCCGCAAGAATCGAATACAAATCCCAGGCCTTGCCGCGCGAAATATCTTCATTGGTGGCTTCGATCCGCCAAAGGACCAAGCGCGAAAACGGCGGGAAACCGATCAAGCGCCGGTAACGAATCTCCTTATCGAAGAAGGCGCGGTAATCCTGATCGAGCGCCAGCTGAATGCTGTAGTGGTCGGGACAATGGCTTTGAATATGCACCTCGCCCGCAAATTGCCCGCGTCCCGCCCGGCCCGCGACCTGGGTGAGCAGAACGAACGTGCGTTCCGCCGCGCGGAAATCGGGCAGGGAAAGTGCGTAGTCGGCGTTGACGATTCCGACCAGTGTCACGTTGGGGAAATCCAATCCCTTGGCGATCATCTGAGTGCCCACCAGCACGTCCGCTTCGCCCTGTCGGAATGGTGTCAGTAAGCGGTCGTGATCGCCTTTTCGGCTGGTCGTGTCGCGGTCCATTCGGATGATGCGCGCGTCCGGCAGCAGTTGTTCCACTTGATGCGCGACCCGTTCCGTGCCGAAACCCCTCTGCCGAATGAAGGTCTGCATACACGACGGGCAAAAGTTCGGAACCGACTCGCGGAAATCGCAGTGATGACAGAGCAACTGGTTGACGGAACGGTGATAGACCAGCGCGACGCTGCAATGATCGCAGTTCAAAATA
This sequence comes from uncultured bacterium, assembly GCA_964606645.1. Lineage (GTDB taxonomy): Bacteria > Hinthialibacterota > Hinthialibacteria > Hinthialibacterales > Hinthialibacteraceae > CAZSIZ01. The sequence continues at coordinate 17,110 of CAZSIZ010000046.1, read as the reverse complement.
TGACCGCAGTTCTTGCACGTCAGCGAGGTGGCGAATCCCCGGCGGTTGAGAAAAAGAATGGACTGCTGCTTCTTCTCGAAGCGATCCAATAGTGCGTCCTGGAGTTCGTGGGCCAGCACCTCTTCCTCGTCGGAACGGCCACGCATGTCCAGTAGTTGAAGCGTTGGCAGACCGTGAGGCGAGACACGTTTGGTGAGCGGGATCACGTGGTATTTTCCCGTCGTCACGTTGTACGTGGTTTCGGTGGCGGGAGTCGCCGAGCCGAGGACGCAGGCCGAACCGCACCGATGCGACCGCGCCACGGCCAAATCGCGTCCGTTATAGCGCGGGCTGGGATCGGACTGCTTGTACGACCCGTCGTGTTCCTCGTCGACGATAATGATGCCGGGATTTTCGAGTGGGGCAAAAATAGCGGAGCGGGTTCCCACGACGATTTTGCGATTGCCCTGGCGGATCGCGCGCCATTCGTCGTAACGTTCGCCTTGCCCCAGCCCGCTGTGCAGGATACCGGCTTCAGTGCCGAAGCGGGCGCGGAAACGGCTCATGGTCTGGGGGGTGAGCGCAATTTCCGGGATCAGAACCAGCGCCGTTTTCCCCATCTCCAGGCATTGTTTGATCGCCCGTAAATAGACCTCCGTCTTTCCGCTGCCGGTGATACCGTGGAGAACCACCGGCTTGGGGGAACGATGGCGCAGGGAGCGTTCGATCTCTTCCAGCGCGGTTTCCTGCTCGTCCGTGAGAACGAGGTTTTTGAGGGGTTTTTCTGAAAACGAGATGATGGGGATGCGGTTCGCCTCGCGTTTTTCCAGCCGCACCAGGCCGTGTTTCTCCAAGGTCTTGATCGTCGACGTCGAAACGCCGACTTCCTTGACGATGTCGGAGGGGGAGAGCAGCGCCTGACGGTTGATGAGAAACTCGATGACGCGGCGCTGGTTCTCGTGACGGATGGAATCGGGAATCTTGCCTTCCTGCTTCAGCGAGTCGTCCAACAGCACGACCTTGACCATCCGGGGACGCACCGAAGGTGAAAACGGATAGGCCGCCGAGAAGGTGTCTCCCAGTGACGCCATGTAATAATCGGCGGTCCAGTTGAGAAAGGATAACAGTTCCGGACCGAATAAGGGTTCTTCGTCGATCAGGCGGGAGATGGGTTTGATTCCCTTGAGCGGAATCAAGGGCTGTTCTACCAGTTCCGCCACAAAGCCAAGAGCGTTTCGCTTCCCGAACGGGGCGTAGATACGGCAGCCCGGCTGGACGCGGCCCCGCAGTGCGTCGGGAATCGAGTAGGTGAACGTCTGGCGCGCCGGGATGGGAAAGGCGGCTTCGAGGTATGGGCGATCGTTAGACATGGGTCGTTTTCAGTCAAAACCGTGTATTGGATAATCAGATCGCGTTATCGGCGTTCAAGGCGATCTCGGCGTAGACGCGGGCCGTCTCCACGAGCGATTTTACGAGGACGTATTCCTTGCAGCCGTGGATGCCATCCCCGGCGACGCCGTAACCGACGGTCGGGCAGTGTCCCTCGTTGGTGAAGAAATGCAGGTCGGTGAACGCGCCGAAAATCAACGTTTCCGCTTTTCTTCGATGAACCGACTCGACCGCCCGTTTCGCAATCTTACAAATATCGGATTCCTGCTCGGTGATCCCCGCGTTGAATCCCTTCATCACCCGTAGTTTCGCTTTCAGTTTCTTGTCGTCACTCCTCGCGTCTTGAATGACTTGTTTCAATTCCTTCGTGACATCGGAAATCCGCTCTTCGGGGATCAGGCGGCGGTCGATGGTGAAATGAAACGAATCGGGGATGGTGTTGACCTTCGAGCCGCCCCCGGAAACTCCGCCGAGCGTCATCGTCGGAGTGCGGGCGGCGGGATGGTTGACCGGATAGGCCGTTTTTCTTTTGGCATATTGTTTCTGTAAATCACGGAATCGCCGGGCTAGATCCATTCCCTTCTCGAAGGCGTTGACGCCCAGATGGGGACGTGAACCGTGAGCGGAGACACCCTTGACCAGCACGTCCGCCCAGAGAACCCCTCGATGACCGTACATGATGTAGTCTTCCGCCCCGCCCTCGCAGATCACCGCCGCGTCGGGGCACACGATCCGTTTCTTGACGAGATAGCCCACGCCGCATTCGCCCCCGATTTCCTCATCGGCGGTGAAGGAGAGTTCGACGTTCCAGGGCGGCGTCAGGCCGCATTCGCGCATGGCTTTGACAGCGTAGAGCGACGCCACCAGGCTGCCTTTCATGTCCGATGTTCCTCGTCCGTACAACTTGCCGCCCTTCAGTACGGGCGAGAAGGGATCGGTCTTCCAATCATCCGTCACGGGCACGACATCGTAATGGCTGTTGAAGTGAATTGTTTTCTTCGCGCCGGTGTTCCAACGGCAGATTAAATTGAAACGCGGATACTCCAGCATATCGGGCGGAAGATGAATTTTCTGATAGGCCTTGGGAACGCGTACCTTTTTGGTTTTCAGGCCGAACGATTTGGCCGTTTCGTTCAAAAAATCGACGCAGGATTCGTATTCGCGTCCGGGAGGGTTCTCTGTGGCGATGGCACAGAGCGCCCCCGTCAGTTTGATCATTTCATCGCGGCGGTCGAGCAGGTAACGGCGAATCAGAGCGCTAGGTGTTGTCGTTGGCATTATGAACCTCCACCAGTCGATTAGTTCTTTATCAGTAAAATCGATCGCAAAGCGGTCACAATAATCAAGAAACCTGTTATTTGTGGTGCGGGCTTACAGCCGGCTCCGGTAAAAATAATGCAGGCGGGCAGCCCCCCCCCCCATACAAATTGTTACCCGCGCTGCCGGGTTTG
>CAZSIZ010000046.1:0-14281 GCA_964606645.1 uncultured bacterium | reverse complement strand
AAACAATCACCGTTTTTTGGGGGGGGGGGGCCCCCGCCTTCCTATTAAAATATTTTGGCGGGTGGTACGCCCGCACCACAATACAATTTGATACCGGCGCTGCCGTGTTAGAGCGTTTCTCTTCGTTTTCGCTGGACCGGCAGCCACGTTCGAGGATAGAAGATCATCAACAGAAGAATCGCGCACAGCAACGGCGCGCTCACCGCTAAAGCGATATAAAAATGCCGGGGCCGATAGTGAAACGTTATTGTATGCGTTCCCGCATCGATGGGAACGGCCATGAAGGAATGGTTGGCGCGGACGATTTCGACTTGCTGTCCGTCGATACTGGCTTGCCAGTTGGGGGAATAATTCTCGTTGATGGCCAGGATGCCGTCGTATTTGCTCTGTAACTCGATCTCGAACCGATCCGAGTGGGATCGCTGAAAGGTGAGTGTGTTTTCCGGATCGCTTTTTACTGCGACGGGCGAACTTTCAAACGAAACGGGATCGTCGTTAAGGATAAATACCGGGAACTCCTCACCGGGGGGAAGCGTCGAGAGGTCGTTGACGATGGTTTCGACGTGCTCGTAGTGGCGTACCTTGCGGGTGAAATAAGCGCTGGGAAAGGCTGAAGGGTTTTCGTAGATTGGAAACTCGGCTCGGCCCTCAAGGGGAACGAGGCCTTGGCGATCGGCGTTGTGAATGTCGATCTGCTGGAGGACGAAGGTTCCGTAGGGCAGAAAATAGTCGAGGGAAATTTTATTAATCTCAAGTGGCGCGTTTAGATTGAACGTGTGGGTGTATTGGTGGATTCGAGTAGTGCCCTCCGGAGAAGGGATCGGGAACCAGCGGAATTCTTTGGCCGGTTTATGCTTGTTTTTTAAACCGGGATAATCCATGATGTAGTTGGCGATTTCAATCCCCGCCCGCACGGGAAAGGTTTCGAGCACACCCGATGCGTTGTGAATCTGAACCTGTGCGGCTTTCGCTCCCTGGGGAAGGTTTTCACACCCCGCCAGAAGCCATCGGAACGTGACGGCGTCCACGGTTTTCGGTGTTTCGAGGCGGCTTTCCAGATGACCCGCTCCTCGAAGCTCACCGCCCGTTCCGGCAAAGAGCATTTCCTGACCGGGATGCCCGATGACGTAATGCACGCCCAGAAAATCCAACAACCGTTTCGGCAGCCGCTGCAGGCGGACCGTGCGGGTTCGATCCGTGATTGGGGATTGCCCCGCCCAGGCGCGGACCAGCTCGGCATACCGTTTGGGGAACATGGGATCGTATCCCTGAATTTCCCGTAAGCGGTAATACTCTGGCAGCCGGTGCATGAGAATGGGTCGGATCAAACGCATTCGGACATCGCTGCCGGTATCGAGCATCGAAGCGTAACCGCACACACGATAAGTCATCGTTTCAGGCGACCGCTCCTGAATCGTGCGGACCGTTCTAGGCGTAATAAAATAATCCGGTGATGTCGTTTCCAGAAATAGACGCTGAGAGTACTGAGCCGACTGGAGGATCACCAGAATAGTCAATAACGTCACAGAGACGCGGGCGTTCAACCTTTTCAGTGCGTGTGTGCAGAGTATCACGCCGGTCAGGCCCGCCCAGAGTGAAAAATTGAGAATCGCCCACCACGCGTCCGAAATCGAATCGGGGTGGAAGGTTTGAGTTAGGGCCGAATGAATCGTCGCTTTCCATAGGCCGGGGTGGATTGCCGCCGCGATTCCGAAGATCGTCAACGGCACGAAAGCGAGCGCATACAACAGGCGAATTCTCCACCCGCTGACCGAATCGCGGTTCAACCATCGCTCGAATCCGAACGCGGAAAAAACCGGCAGCACAACCGCCGCCAGCATCAGCGACCGGTTGGGCAGATTGAGGACGTTCCAGCCCGGCAGGTATCGATACAGAATTTCGTAGATATAACCGCTCTGACCAAGCGTGCATAACACGGAAAAGATGATCGCCAGCGTTAACCCCATCCGCAGCCGGGATGGAAGCGCTTTCCATCCACTGGGGACGAACAACAGAGCGGTCGCTCCCAGATAACACGTACCTTCCCAGGGATCGCACCGGGAAATACCGGGCTGAGACAATCCACCCAGGAACGCCCGCCAGATTTCATTCCAGTGAAGCGATCCAATCAGCGCTTCGGATAGATCGAGATGGGTGCGGGCGGTTTCAGGCATATAGAGCAGGGCAGGGAACCACGCGCCTGCCGATAACAATACGGACACGATAATCGTGAACACCAGTGAGAAGAGGGGAATGAAAAGCGACTGCCCATGCGGCAGGCCATACGCGAACGATACAAGCGTCAAAAGAATGACGGTGTAGAACACGGTATGGGGAACGCCTGCCAAGATCACCATCGCCAGGGCCAGCGCCGCCACTAGCCGGGAAATCCATTTCCCTGTGTGCAGACCGAGCAGGTAATAATACAGAACGGCGGGAACCCAGCTGATTCCTTCCAGCAGCCCCAGATTCGTGATTTTACATCGCCAGAATGTACACGACAGAAACACCACCGCCCCGAAACAGGCCGCTTCCTTCGACAGGCGCAATCCCCGGAGCAAGAGGTACACGAACACGCCACCCAGGATGTAGTGACCGAACAGGATCAGCGCAAAACCGGAGGATAAGGGGAAAAGATTGAATATCCAGTTTGGAAAATACAGGAGCTGGGATTGGGGATTGGCGTCGCGGGGAAAGCCGCAAAATAGATAGGGATCCCAATATCCCATTTGAACGTCACTATGCTGTGCCCGCAACGGATAAAAGAATAGAAGCGAATCTTCATCCAGAGGAATCGCTGCCCCGAAAATGATATCGTGATTGAAAAATAATGCGGCCAGCAGCAGGATCAGCAGATAAATCCGGTCGCTCTTCTCGAATCGGGGGATGGTGCATCGATGTGTGTCGTTCATAGGCTGTATCGGCGCTATAATGAATAAAGTTTTACCTATTATACGTGTTGGTTTGCTTTTTTATAACATGCCTTGATGGAATTGTCATCCTGATACTGCCGGATTCGGAAAATCAGCTCTTGGCAAATGGACGAAGGATGATAAATTACAACAGAGAATTTCATTGCGCCGGGTTGCTTGCAGGTTTTCGATTCGTTTGGTTATATAAACCGGCATTCAGGTTGAGGAAGTGCGTCATTGATTCATGATTAAAAAAGGTATTCCCAAAGGGCCGTTCTGGAAATTTCTTCCCGTCGATTGCGCGGTGATCCTCGGGGCGTTGCTGCTGGCGTTCCAGATTCGTTTTCCAGGACAAAAACTGCCTCCAGAGAATTTTACGATTTACATTCCCTGGCTGATCCCGATTATATTGATGAGAATCGGGAGTCTGTTCGTCTTCCGGTTGTACGACTTCAGCCGGGGCCGCACGATTTTCGATTTGATCTATTTTACCGGCCTGGCCTCCGTCGTTTCTCACAGCCTTGAGATACTGGTGCTCCTTTTTCACAGCACGTTCCTGAACGAAAGTCTTGAAATCTCCCGCTGGATTCTGCTGCTCAATTTCCTCTTCAGTTTCGTCGGGGCTTCGACGTGGCGGGTTCTCTATTTAATCAGACGACGCCGTTGGGCCTACGACCGAACTCGGATGCTGATCGTCGGCGCTGGAGAACTGGGGGAAAGCGTTCAACTGGACATTCAGCAATACTCGCGGCTGGGGCACGAAGTGATCGGTTTGATCGATGACGATATCGAAAGCCTGGGAAGCGGCGGCACGATCCTGGGAAAAATGTGCGATCTGGATGACCTGGCTCGAAAAAACGATATCGACGAAATTATCGTCACCAGCCAACGCGCCAACCGCAGAGAATTGCTGGATATCATTTCGTCGTGTCAAGCGACCGGCTGTAAAGTCCATCTGCTTCCCGAACTTTACGAGGTGACCATCGGCCAGGTCGAAATCGGTCAGGTGGCGGGTGTTCCCTTGATCACCGTCGATTCGCAATCCCAGAACGATCTCGGACTGCTCGGCAAACGGGCGTTCGATTTCACGTTCGCGTTGGCTGCGCTTCTGCTGTTTCTTCCGTTTCTGCCCGTCATTGTCTGGACGATCCGGCGCAGCGGACCGGGGCCGGTTTTCTTCCGCCAAACCCGGATCGGAAAAGAGGGCCTTTCGTTTACCCTATACAAATTTCGCACGATGGATGTGGACGCCGAAACCGAAACCGGCCCCGTACTTTCCTGGGACGACGATCCCCGCGTCACCCGGATCGGCCGCTTTCTCCGCCGATGGCATATCGACGAAATCCCCCAGCTCTACAACGTGCTTCGCGGTGAGATGAGCTTGGTGGGGCCGAGACCCGAACGTCCCAAATTCGCTCGTGAGTACGAACAGCAAATCCCCGCCTACCGCATGAGGGAATCGGTCCGGCCCGGCATGACCGGCCTCGCGCAGATTCATGGCTTCTACAACTCGCCTGTGGAACACAAACTCCGCTACGATCTCGCCTACATCAACAATATGTCGTTTCTGCTGGATCTGAAAATCCTATCGAATACGCTGCGAGTCACTTTCTCCGGCCATGAGATCAATTCTTAGCCAGAATTCTTCTACTCCACCGTCATGGCGACGAGAAACGGTGCGCTGTCCGTCATTTTCGAGATGTAATCGATGGATACGACCTCGAGTTCCGGCTGGGGATTCTCCCAGGCTGTCTTAAACAGGCGGATGGGATTATTGGCGGCGTCCTTACTTTCATCCTTCTTCGATAGGCTGATTCCGATTATCTTTTCCAACGACGATTTGACCTTATCGCCTTGTGAGATTCGGTTCGATAAGATGATCGGTTTGGCGAGGGCGTTGCTCCCAACCCAGGCGATCGTGGAATTGACCGGGCTGAATTTTTCTTTCGCATAGCGCCACCAGTCCAAGACGTGCTGCCCATAGATAATGTCGAGTGCTTCGTGAGAACCGTCGGTATAGTGCAGAATATAGGTTCCTATCGTGGTTCCTGGGGATGTTTGCCACCCTGCAGCGTGTAAAACGTGCAGCCGTTCGAATTTCTTTCCAATCTTGATTCCATCGACCCGTTCGGGGTAGTCTCCACCCTCGCTTTTCATCGTTTTCCCCAGCAGCTGAACGATTCCCCGAATATCGAACAGAACGTCGTCGAATGTCTGAATGCCTTTGGGCAAGCTGGACAAATCGTTCGGCAGTTTTCTCAGCGATTCTGGAGAAACACTAACGTTGGTATGCCAGGTTCCTTCCAAACCGGCGTTGTAATAATTCGTGAGATCGATTAAGTTCGCGCCAGTGTCAGGATTGCGTAGTGGAATATGTTCGCGCGCAAGCCCGCGTCCTGGCGAATTCTTCTTTGTTTTACGCTTTGTTTGAACTGGTTCGGGTGCTTCCTGAGTCATTGGTTCTGGTTCGAGCACTGCCAGAGTCTTTGGAACTGGTACGGATGCTAGAGTCATTGGTTCTGGAGCGGACGTTGCGAGAACCATTTTTTGTTGAATCGTTTTGGGTAAGTAAGCTAGTTTGGGAACGTAGGTGAGTTCCTCAATTCGATAGCGTCGAATCAACTCCGAATTGTTCGGAAAGATTTTTGTTCCGGTCCCAACTTTCATACTATTATTTTTCTTTTGAGTGTTGAGCGTTTCTTTGTTTTTCCAGATCGTTTCGATCGTATAAACTGGACCATCTTCGGCAAACACTTGATGAAACGTGGTGAAACCGATGCGTACTTCGCCTTTTTTGCACGTTTCGACATACTCTTTGATCGATTGATCGACTTCCCAGGTTTTTCCTGGATCGATGGTGTAATATTCGACCATCAGCAGCCAGGACGACTGCCAATCGATCTCGAATAATGGATTGTCCGGTTTGTATGATAGTTCGGGGCGATGCTGAAGAACGAAGTGCGTTTTGGATTCCAAAAGCGATTGGATTTGGTTCCACTGGTTGGTCCATCCCTGTTGCCCGATACGTGAAGCGACGCCTTGAAATGAATAACGGATGGTGTCGATTTCGCTGTAATTGTGCATCGGAATCGAAGAACTGAATCCTTGTAGCGAGCGAAAGGTGAAGATGGGATAGGGAAAATCGTATTTGGCCAAGGTGTGATTGAATGCAGTCATCGCTTCTTGATACGCATCGATACGAGATGAATCGACTCGGTCGCGTTCGATCAGGAAGAAAGGAGGAATCCCTTCTTCAATTACATTTATACCCGGTTGAGGTTCGGCTTTGGTTTCGTCTAATCCTAATGATGGCAAGATCGTTTCCACTCTACTGATTTCTTCTGCATTATCTATCTGAGTGTTGACTAATACGGTTAACGCCTCGATCACGTCGTTGCTTTCGTCTTGGGTGTTGGCTTCTTTTAATACCAAAAGAGTCTCGATTAAAAGATTGTGTTCGCTTTCGTCCAGGGCTTCGAGTTCTTTTAATCCCAAAAGCGTTTCGGCTAAAAGTTTGCGTTCGCTTTCGTCAAGGCCTTCCAGCAGGGATGAATCGATTTCTTCGTCCAATCCCAATAGGGTTTTAACGATTTTCTCTTCAGATGCTTCGGTTTTTTCTTGAGCGTAAGCGATATCAAACACGCTGACCGAGGCCACTGCTACAAACCAGAAAAGCGCGGCGCAGCCTATCCACTTCTTGGTTAACGGAAAATACGGGAGTCCATTCATGACGAGATTCAACCTTTCTTGTATTTTGCTGGTTCGCGCCATCGGAACGGCGCTGTATGAAAACGTCCGGCCGGACAGTTCCAATGCGATTCGGGCCAATGTGCCTGCGTACTGCTTGATATTTCCAAGAACGTACGCGGCGTATTCGTCGCACGCGTACTCACATGCTTTTTCATGGGCGGAACGAATCCGCCAGGCCATGGGATGAAACCATAAAAGCGCATGTAAAAACTGAAACAGCGTGATCCAGAACAGATCGTTGAATCGGACGTGAGAGAGCTCGTGTGCGAAAACGGAAGACAAATCATCCCGGCGTTCGGGATCGGTCATCCGTTCTGGAAGCACGATCGTTGGCCGAAACCAACCGCATAAATAGGGGATAGACGTATCCGGTGATATCCGAACATCGATCGGGTTCTTGCACCCCACCGCGTAAGCCATCTGCCGACATCTCTCATCGATCTCCCTTTCTGCTTTTCTGGATAAAGCCAGATTCCGCATCGTTTTTCGATGGCGCAATCCAATGCGAATAAGAAACGATAACGTTCCCGCGAACCAGACCAGCATGAAAATTTGCCGCCAATCGAACGAGAATCCCGACGCGAGATGATAAAGGGATGCGAAGGCGCCTGTAAACGCTTCTCTAAACTTGTCTAAAGGGGATCGATTCTCAGGATTGGTCGGATTCGATTGCCCAATGACCGCTGGATTCGTTTTGTCCCGCCGTGTCTCGTCGTTAAATGTATTCTGAAGGTTCGTCACGTCGTTCAACGCTAAGACATTTCCGATCGTTCTTTCGGAATGCCCTTGATACTCTTGTGCCGGTTTCGATTCTGCTGGTTTGGAATCGCTGATTTTCGTCTCCCGATTCACAACGATTCCCCCACGGTTATCGTTCCTGAATTCCGGCGAATCGAATGAGCGTTGATTGAACTCGTTCCAATAGTCGCGAACGTTTGTGGCGGGACTGATCTGTATTTCATATTTCGGAATCGTCCACGATAATAATGGAAGTAGAAGCAAACCGATCGCGAAAAACCGCCACGCTTTCACGCGCCATTGCGGCCGGTGAACGGAAACGGCGTAATGAACGAACCAAGCCACCGCTAGCAGAATCGTGATTTTCAGGATGAATCCCATCCATGGGGCATTACCAGTCCAGTATTCCAACGAGTCGAACATGATCGTACCTCTCTATTTTTTCGATCGGTTATCTAATTTTTGATCGGCGATACGCTGTAATTCTTCGATATCCGTTTTCGATAGATTTTCCGTCTCCATCAAATGAGCGATCAGAGCGACAGACGACCCCCCGTAGAAGACATCGGTCAACTTATGGATCATTTTCCGCATGGCGTTTTGCTGGGGAGTGACAGCCTGGTAGAAATAAGCCTTGCCGTTCTTGGTCCGACTTACGTGTCCTTTTTCAACCAGTACGCGCAGCGCGGCACGCAACGCGGCGTTCTTGATCGGCCTCGGATAGCGTTCCTGCAACTCGGATGGTTTCAGCGATCCGTGTTCCCACAGAATTTTCATGATTTCCAATTCACCTTGTGTGAACTGTGGCATTAATTCGTCCTCCCAATCAAATCAAATATGTAGCATTTACTACAGGTCAATGTGTAGATCATACTACACATCAATGTGGTGTCAACTCCTTTTTATAAAAAAATGAAAAAAAATCTGAAGAAATAAGATATATTTAGAGACCTCTCTATTCCGAATGGAATTTCAAGAGCCAAACCCATCCCTGCATGATGCTAATCGGTGGATTCACTGGGGAGAGTGAAGCTCCCTACAGAAGAATATAGACTGCGGGTATAGTATTTTATCCGCCGCTCGATCCGGTCTTCGATCGCATCATTAGTATTAACGTACAGGCTTGGGAAACGCTTCATTATTTAAAATTTTTCCTAACGGGTCATCGTGATACGCGGCTGGGTGGGCGCAGGGAAGACGATCGGCGATTTGAAAGGTTTATCTGTTATGCATGGTTATCCTGAATCCATGCTCGGCCGCTTGATTAAACCAGAGATCATTTCCATGCTTGAGCAGAAGCAATACATGGAATTGAGGGACGCTCTGGTCACGCTCGACCCGGTCGATATCTCCGATACGATCCAGGGATTGTCGCTGGAGGATCGGGCGATTGTTTTCCGGATTCTTCCCAAGGCGCTGAGCGCCGATGTCTTCGAGAATCTTCCTCTCGCCGATCAGGAAGAACTGATCGTTTCGCTGGGGCAGGAACAGGTCTCAGCCATCCTCAATGAAATGGACCCCGATGACCGGACTGCGCTTCTTGAGGAACTGCCGGGAATTGTTACACGCCGTCTGCTCGAACTGCTTACTCCCGAAGAACGAACTGTCACGACAACGCTGTTAGGCTATCCCGAAGACTCCATCGGACGGTTGATGACCCCGGAATACGTCGCCATCCACGAGGACTGGACGGTCGAACAAGTCTTTGCGCACATCCGGGAAACCGGGCGGGAGAAGGAATCGATCAACATTCTTTACGTCATCGGCGAACATGACAAACTGAAAGCCTACATCATTTTGAAAACACTCATCTTCGCCGATCCCCAAACCGTGGTCCGGGACATCATGAATACGAAGGTGATCGCGCTCCCAGCGCATGACGACCAGGAAACCGCCAGCGAGGTGATGATCCGCTACGATTACAGCATCCTGCCGGTGGTCGATTCGGACAATACGCTGGTCGGGATCGTCACCGCCGACGATGTGTTCGACGTGGTTCTGGAAGAAACCACGGAAGATATGCACCGCATGGCCGGGATGGCAGCGCTGGAAGAACCGTATTTCGATGTGTCGTTTCCCACACTGCTTCGAAAGCGCGGTGGGTGGCTGGTGGTTCTTTTTATCGGGGCCACGTTTACGATTTCCGTCATGGAGTATTTCCAGGAAGGTTTTCAGAAAAAACTCTTGTTCTTTATCCCGTTAATTATGAGCAGCGGTGGAAATTCCGGTTCGCAGGCGGCGACGTTGGTGATTCGAGCGATGGCCGTACAGGATGTGACGCTGAACGATTGGTTTCGTGTTTTGAGAAGAGAATTATTAACCGCGATTATACTAGGCAGTATCCTTGGGATCATTGCTTTGATGCGCATCACGATATTCCCCAGTTCTTTCGGTGACTATTATTTCATATTGGCGACAGCCGTGGCGGCGGCGGTTTTGGCGGTTGTTTTATTTGGAACCCTGGTTGGTTCGATGTTGCCATTCATTCTGCGGGGGATCGGATTCGACCCGGCGCTTTCATCAACCCCTCTTGTCGCGACGTTGGTTGATATTATTGGATTGGCGATTTATTTCTGGGTGGCTATGCTCATTCTTGGCAACACGGTTCTCTGACTTCATTAGACCCTTATCAGTCAAATTGATCACAAAACGAAAATTAAATATTTAAGTTGGGAAATCGGATAAGTGGGAGGGCGAGGCTCCTGCCGAGCCGGGAGGTGTCGAACCGGCTCATCAGGAGATTCGCCCTCCCAATCTAACATGACTGAAAACTGATAATAGATAGCCTTGTTTGATTCCGGCTCTGTCGGATTAGGCTAAAAAAATACAAACATTTCGATAAACTGACCGGCATGAACGATCCGTTCAAACACCGTTTTCTTCAGAAACTGTCCGACACACTGGAACGTTACGAAATGCTTCCGGCGGGCGGCCGAATTCTGGTAGCGCTTTCGGGAGGGCCGGATTCCACGGTTCTGCTGGATGCGCTTCATTCGCTTGGACACGGTCTTGCCGTCTGCCACGTCAACCATGGTTTTCGGGGTGAAGCGTCCGATGAAGATGAAAAACACGTTATTGCCCTGGTTGAGAAATACGACTTGGCATTGAACGTCCAGCGCTTTGAATTTCACGAAACCGAACTGGCCCAGTCAAATAATCTGGAAGAACGAGCCAGGATTCTACGCTATGAAAAACTCGTTCAGGCCGCCCAACAACTGTCTTGTTCCTGTATCGCCACTGGCCATACTCAAAACGACCAGGCGGAAACGGTTTTACAGCGCCTGAGCCGTTCCACCGGGATTTCCGGTTTATGCGGAATCTATCCCGTTCGCCACGATCTGGAGACGTCGGTCATTCGCCCTATGCTTTTCCATTCGCGTGATGACGTTTTAGAGTATGCCAGGCATTCAGATCTTTCCTTCCGCTTGGACTCGATGAATCGCGATACCCGGTTTACGCGGGTTCGCATCCGCGAAACGCTGCTGCCGTTGATCCGCGAACATCTCAATCCCAACGCCCTCGAAGCGCTATCCCGCCTCGCTCAGGCCGCCCAGGCGGACGAAGCATTCTGGACCGAACGAATACCGGTTCTCCGAACACGAACTGGCCCCGCCACGCTCCAAGCACCCGCCAGCCGGGATATATTTCTCGAACTTTCCCAAGCCGAACGGGGCCGTTTGCTGCGTTCGTATTTCGCCGTGTTTGGAATCGAACCCTCGTGGGCGCAGATCGACGCCGTTCAATCGTTGCTAGAGAGCGAACGGCCCCAGAGCGAGATTCACTTGAACGCCACGTGCCGTTTTTACCGGCGTTACGGGAATTTCTACTTCGCCCCACCGCAAACACCGGAGAGAATTAGCGAAGCGTTTTCTATTTTAATTCCCGGCGAATGCGACATCGAACCGCTCGGCATTCGGGTAGTATCGGAAATCCTTCCGGTGAGTTCGCGGTTGGAACGTCCCGCCGCTTGGACCGCCGAATTCGATGCGGATAAGGTCAGGCGTCCCGTTCTTCTCCGAACCCGGCGCCCCGGCGATACGATCCGGCCATTAGGGATGACCGGTGTTAAGAAAGTCAAAAAAATCATGCAGGAACGTCGATTGCCGCGTGAAGAACGCGAACGCGTGCCGCTTATCCGCTTTGGCGATGAGACCGCTTGGATCGCCGGGTGCTGTTTCTCCGAAACATTCCGCATCGATCAAAACACACAATCCATCTTACGGATGACATTGCTTAAGAGGCCATTTGAATAATCCGTTATGTTTCCCAGCCGATACCACGAGCAGTTTGATTCTGGATGTAAATAGTCACTCGCGTCAGGTTGTGCTATTATTATTGATTAAACGCGCAGCATCATTATCCAAAGAGAACAGGACGATCACGTGAAACCATACACGCTTATCCTTATCGTATTCTGCCTGATCGCTCCCTATGCCAACGCGGCTCAGGAGCGGCAGGCGGCCACGGACGAAGTGGTTTCTTGCCAGACGCTGGAAGAAGTCAACATGGCGAAAGCCGCCGACGCGGTGTATATCGAGTTTAAAGGCCGCTATTGGATTCGGGTCGGAGAGAGCTATAAGGGCAGTTACAAAACGCTCGAAACGGCCAAGAGAGTCAAACGACGCTACGAAGGAAAGGGAACGTCCAGCAAATCGGCCAAAGACCGGCCGTTTTATCATCCCAAATTGATTCTGTTTCCCTTTGTGGATGAGTCCAGTGAGCGGGGAAGGTTTCTCACGCTTCCAGACGGGCAGAAAATCGCATCGTCCAAGGTGATGATTCATCCCGAACCATTGATGTTCGACGAAGTCTCATTCGGCCCCATCGACCTGAACCGTGTCGCGCAAACCATCGCCAAGAAAAGAGTGAAGGATGGAACCGATCCGGACGTTTCGCTGAGTGGAAACCTGAAAACCTATTTCGCAGTAACGGGAAAGATCGTCGCCAGAACCACGATCGTCTTGGCGACGGATTCGCTGGATTACTGGGTCGGCGCGGCGGTCGTCGGTGTCGATGGAACGGCGTTGGTGAAGACTTATGGCATCGTGGGGAAGGACCTCGGTTTCAGGTGTCTGGTTGAAATCCCCTTTTCCACGATTACCCCTCACTCGCTGCTGCTTTTCACGCTGGCGAAAGGCCAACTCGACACGATGCTGTGTCCCCTCGAAAACGTTCCGCCACAAGACGTTTCGTCTTACGAGTATCACGTACTCTCTTCGATGCTGTTGGAAATCGGGCCGGATTGGTTCCCGCCGCTCGAAAAAGCGACGAAAGAAGAGATGTTGAAGATTCTGGAATCCATGCAGGGAAGACGAGCACCGCCGGGCGCAGCATCTCCCCGATCCCGTCAATGAAAACGCCTTAAGCGGCCATCGAAGCCTGGAACTTCAGCACGTTCCCCACACGCGCCGTCATCAGCACCAACGGCGGTCGATCCAACTCGTATTGTGAAACTTCCCGCCCGGCTGCAACCAAGTATCCATTCACGATCCGCAGATCATGAAATTCCGTTGGCTGCGAAAGAGGGATGGAATTCGATACGCGGCCGGTGAAATTACCCTTCTCGCCGCGCGTAAACATTTTCAGTGTGAATCCTTGGCCGTTTTCCGCCGCTTCCATCAGGAAACAACGGTCCGAATCGGCGTGAAGAAGCACGTTATCGGTGCGAAAGAGTGTTTTTCCGATGGGTTTCCACGCTTTGGAAGAACGGCGGTTTTTCTCTTTCCGGTAAATCCAGAGGTGGTTGGGATCCTTCTCCGGCACGCCGGCGATCAAAGGTTCGTCCCCGGTGGAGACGGCCACGATTTGACCGCCTTCCAGATCGGACGGACATTCCTCACGCCACTCACCCGTCTTCGCTCCGGAAACGGCGAGGGAATAGAGTTTTCGCTTCGAGTCCGCTTCGCCCAATGCCCATATCCGGCCCCCGCAGGAGAGGATTCGATCGATCCGGGGTAAGCCGTTCGGATAAGGGACGTTGGTGCTGCCGACGCATTGGCCGTCATCGTTCAGAGGAATTCCAATTGCTTTTTCCTTACCGTTTGCAGTCGTGCCGAATACGAACAAGCCGTTCTTTCGTTTGATGGTGTGTGCCTGCTGGAATGAGGCTTTCAATTGAGTAATCACCGTCGCGGGACTCTTTTCTTCTTCCGAATTCTCAACTTTTTCAGGAAGGGCAGTCAGTTTGAAAATGGGGGCTTGGCACACCGTTCCATTCTCATGCAGCAGCACCAGTTTATCGCCCCAGAGATCGATGGCGGAAACGTCTGAATTGAATCGGACGATTCCTTCCCACAAAGGATCGTTTTCTTCGGTGGATTGAATCCAATCCTGTTTCCAGTATCGTTCCTCTTCAGGATTGTTGTCGCTTTGCCGTGTTTCAGTCGAAGTTTTGCGGCGTTTGTATTCACGATACGCTAATGGACCGGAAAGCAGCACCAGCAGCCACCAGAACCACGGCCAGCGGCGATCCGTTTTTGTGCTTACGGGAGGGATTGGTGATCGTTGGTAGACGGAGGCGATGGTTTCAGTCGCGGCTTGGGGAATCAGCGTACTGGTGGATGCTGAGCCTCCCGGTTTCCGAGTGCTGGCTCGCCTGAAAGCCATGCTACCAGTGGGACGGGGAGAAAATCCATCTGACTCTCCCATACCGGAACCGTCAGAATTTTTCTCCTGCTCGCCTCCGCAAGTGTCCCCGGATTCCGGTTCGCCGTTGCCGAGGGGATTGCCGGATTCACTGCCGGACGGATTCTCGGATTCCCCGCCGGGCTGGCCGGTATTTGGTTCTCCTGAATCGCCGCTGGCAGGAGTTTCTGGATTCCCGCTTTTCGTTCCAGAAGGATTCCCGCCGGGATTTCCGGTATCGTCGTTGGGCGGCTGGG
>CAZSIZ010000045.1:0-26375 GCA_964606645.1 uncultured bacterium | reverse complement strand
CACTATTGATTCCTTATTTCAAAATATCTCGCATCACCCAATCGAATGGGTTCGATCAATTCACCAATTCGCGCATCCATTGACGCGTCTCGTTTTCTATATGACGCCACCGATCGCGAAGACCGCGTAAAAATCCCCGGTCGCGCGGGATCGGTTTGACCGCTTTCGGAAATCCTGTCCGGTTCCGTAGCCCCGGTACGGTTAATTCAATCGCCGGTTTTTTCGGCACTCCCAGCTGGGGCAGTTGCGTTTCGGTCAACATCGCGATCCGGTTGAAATTCTCCAATTCCTTAATACGGTTGTCGCAGCGCCGGATTTCATCCAACAGGCCGATTTTCCGAATGTTTTGCTCCCCCATCCGGTAGCGGATTCGCTTCTCTTCAAGCGAAGCCTGAACGAGAAGAATCACGCAGCCGAAAAAGACGATCAGCCAGATATAGCCGAAAAACGCCCGGACCACTTTGACCGCGTTTTCACTCTCGTCCGAATGAGCACGTTTCAATCGCCCGATCCTCCATCACGCTCCACCACTGCCGCCCGTTCCATCACCCGAAGTTGAGCGCTGCGGCAACGGGGATTCCCGTCCCGCTCGGCGGCGCAGGGGCGAACTGCTTTGCGGGTCAGCACGGTTCCTTTCGGCGTTTCCTCGTAACCGGTGACCGGCATTCCGGGGGGGTGAACGGTCACGCCGCAATAGTCCCGGTACATTTCTTTCACGATCCGGTGTTCGAGCGAATGATACGATAGAACCCCGATCCGTCCGCCCGGTTTCAACCGATTTAACGCCGCCTTCAATCCATTACGTAACGAGTCAAGTTCATCATTGACCGCGATCCTCAACGCCTGAAACACGCGCGTTGCGGGATGAATCCCTTCCCGATGCTGAACGCGTGCCGGTAAAGCCTGGATCACGATGTCCGCCAGTTCCTGAGTCGTCTCGACCGGTTCCTCCTGCCGCCTTCTGACAATCGCTTTGGCAATACGCCTGGAGAATCGTTCGTCTCCATAGCGTTTGAAGATATCCGCTAATTCATGCTCACTCCACGAAGAAACGAGCTCTCGCGCACTGAAGCGCTGCCGCCGATCCATCCGCATATCGAGGGGCCCGTCCCGCATGAAACTGAATCCCCGCCCGGCTCGGTCAACTTGAGGTGAAGAAAATCCACAATCGAATAAAAAACCATCGGCGGCTTCGATTCCTTCTTCATTGAGCACGTCTCCGAGCTCTTCGAATCCACGCTGGTGCAGACGGACTTGGCAGGGCATTTTTTGGAATCGATTCCGGCACCATTCGATCGCGTCTTCGTCCCGGTCGATTCCGATAAGGCAATCGGTTTCGTCAAACGTTTTTGTAATCTCTTCACTGTGCCCTCCAAACCCGATCGTGCAATCCACGAAAATAACATCACGCCCTTTTGGCCGCAGCCAATCCACTGCTTCGGCGAGCATGACGGGTACGTGTTCCATCGGTTCAAGGTTCATCCATATCCGCATTGACTGATTTTCAAAAATTCGTTCGTCATGGCGTTTGTAAAATCCCGATAAAGCACGGGATTTTACAAGTCGTAACGCATTCAATCCGACGATACTTTTGAAAACCGCTCTATCCGGCGTCATCCGGTTTGGGTGACAATTCCGCCTCGAACGATTCCAGCGACTTCTGCCCTTTCGCCAATTGCAAGACCGCCGGGAACCGATCGCTCAATGTGACGTCGTCAACCGCAACTTGATCCCTGTAGTAATTGAAATTCCATATCACGATCTTGTCCCAATCACCTGACAGCATGATCTTTCCATCCAGCCGCGCGTAATCCACCATATCGGGAGCGGCCACGATTCGCCCTTCCTTATCCATCGAGATTTCACGCGCGTGGGCGAACATCTGGCGCCGCACCGTCATCCCGATATCCGTGTACAAATCCAGACGGCCGATCGCTTCCGCAAACGGCAACCAATTGCATTCCGGAAAAATCGCCAGAGAACGTTTGAGCCATCGGACCATCACCAACGGGGTATTTTTTACTTTGTCGCGGAACTGGTGGGGCAGACCGATACGCGATTTTGAATCGATTGTCCGCTCGTACGAACCAATCAATTTACAGATAGACGGAGAGAATTCCGGCGTCGGTCCGGTATTGCTCTCTATAGATTCGGTTCTCTCTTCGTTCACGTTCGCCAACCAGCATTCCCATAATTGGGAAAAATAGGGATATAATAAGTAAATCCTGGGACTGCTCTGGATTATTTGGGATATTAGCATGGTGTCAACTCCCATTCAAGCTAAATCTACATAAAAAAAGAAACAAAAATAACTGGTTTTAGTGCACTTATGTTCAGTGCGAAGTGTGGATTATCACAAGAATTCAATAAGAATAATTGTTGTGATCACTAGAAAGATCAGTTCTCAACAAACAGATACCAGGACGAGTTACCTTGAGAAGAATTGGCATTCCTCTATCGCTTCCTCTTACCTCACTCTTTATCTTTTGATAGATTCACAGGAAATTCTTATCAATAAAGGTTGAATATAAATGAAAATATTTGGTTTATCACTGTGGGATTTTCTGGTGCTGGCCGCCTACCTACTCGGTGTCACGTGGATCGGGATATGGGCGTCGCGGCGCGTGAATAATACGGTGGATTTCTTTATGGGGGGGCGCAGTTTCCGGAAAACGTTCATGGTCTTCTTCGCGTTCGGCGCGGGAACGCATTCCGATCAAGCGGTGTCGGTCGCCGCGAAGACTTACACCAACGGCATCTCCGCGATCTGGTATCAATGGTTCTGGCTGTTCAATACGCCCTTCTATTGGCTGTTCCCGCCGATCTTCCGCCGGATGCGGGCACTGACGACGGGCGATTATTTTGAATTGCGCTACGCCAAATCGGCCGCATCGCTATTCGCGGCGGTAGGAATCCTTCAGATCGTCGTCACGCTCGCCACGATGCTCAAAGGTAGTGGAGCCATGATCCAGGCCGTTACCGGGGGCGAGGTGAACGAGATTGCGGCGGTGGCCATTATGACGGTTTTGTTCGTCACCTATGGCATCGCGGGTGGACTTCGCGCCGCCATTTATACCGATTTTATTCAGGGAATATTAACCATCGTCCTGTCGTTCCTGCTGCTGCCTTTCGCGTTGAACGCCGTGGGTGGCATGACTGGTTTGCGGGAAAAGATCGCCAATCCTGAGATGTTCGAGATCGTCGCCCCGGGCGAGATTTCGGCTATCTTTATCGTCATGCTGATCGTCAATGGATTAGTGGGAATTGTGACCCAGCCGCATGTCATGGCCAACTGTGCCGCCGGGCTGACGGAAATGGACAACCGGGTGGGATTCTGCTACGGCAACATGCTTAAGCGTTTCTGCACCGTCGCCTGGACGCTGATCGGACTCTGCGCCGTCGCGATGTACCCCGGCCTTACGAGCAGTGCGGAAATCGACCAGACCTACGGCCTGATAGCGCGCGACCTGCTTCCATTGGTCGCGCCGGGTCTGATTGGGCTTTTTCTCGCATCGCTGCTCGCTTCGGTCATGTCGTCCTGCGACGCCTGGATGATTGCCTGCTCGGCACTCTTTACGGAAAACATCTACCGTCCTTACTTCGCTCCCGATCGATCGCAGCGCCATTACGTTCTGGTGGGACGCATCATGTCCGGACTGATCGTTGCGGCCTGCGTGTTCTACGCGCTTTATCTGGACAGCGTCATTACCGGCCTGGAGACGTTCTGGAAAATACAGGCGATGATGGGGGTCGCGTTCTGGGTGGGCCTCTTCTGGCGGCGCGCGACGAAGGCGGCCGCCTGGCTCTCGACGCTCGCCGCGTTCGCAACTTTACTCGTTACCTCGAACCTGGTTCCCAGCCTCTTCGATTTCGACAGGTTCGCCATCGAGCATCTGCCTTCCTTTATGATTTACGAAGGGCGTCTCTACCTGCCCTATCAGATGATGGCGTTTCTATCGGTGGGGCTTGTGACGATGATCGCCGTCAGCCTGTTGACGAAACGAACCGATCCAGCGAAATTGGATCGGTTGTACCGTTGCCTGCAAACGCCGGTCTCACCCGATGAGGGGCCGGTCACAGTTCCCTTCACCGTGCCCGAAGGATCGCAGCCGGAGCCTATCCGCAAGTTGATCCCGCACCCCGATTTCGAGATCCCCATCCCCGGCAAAGTCGCCACGATTGGCTTTCTCATCACCTGGGTCTGGGTTGCGGCCCTGATCGGCTTCGTCTACTGGCTTGTCAGCGGTTAATCATTTTACAAAATTTTCATTTAACCTATAATGTTTGATTCAATTTATATTTTAAGGAGAATTGTGATGTTGAAACGAACTCTCAATTTGATAATTTTGCTCTCTTTTGTTTTAATCCCCGGCTTCGCGAGCGATTCCAAGGCTCCCAAGAGTATCATGAAGGAATCGTCGGAACTGCGCGATACGCTGAAGAATTTCACGTCGAAAATCGTCTACGAGACGTATCGGGAGAACAACTGGGAACTGTTCGTCATCGATGCGGACGGCTCCAACCCGGTCAACCTGACCCAAACGCCAAACGTACACGAGATGTACCCCCACGTCTCCCCCGACGGAACCCAAATCTGCTTCACCGTGGACGAGACGATCGGCGGCCAGAAATTACGATGCGTCTACGTCATGAAGATCGATGGCACGGACCGAGTTAAAGTCGGCGAACGCGCCCGGCAAGCCTGCTGGGGGCCTGACAGCAAGACGGTCGCCTATCTCAAAAGCAAATACGACAAATTTCAGTTAAACGATTACGCGACGAAAGCGATTGCCTTCTACGATATCCAAACCAAAAAGACGCGCATTCATCCCAACAAGGACATACATCATCTCTATAACATCTGCTGGTCGAAAAACGGCAAATGGATCGTCGCGACCGTCCACGCGGGCATGGGCTTCAAGCACACGAATCTGGCGGTTGAAGTCAACGGTAATCGTGTCTTTAACTTGGGCATCGGGGGATGCCGTCCCGACCTCAGCCCCGACGGGAAACGCATCGCCTGGGGATTGACCGACTATATCATCTCCGTCGCGGATATCGATCTCGAATCGGATGACCCCAAGGTCTCGAACAAACGCAACGTCATCGTGGACGATAAGCACGTCTACCACACCGAATGGTCGCCGGACGGAAACTACCTCTGCTACAGCCGGGGACCGGGCGGACGGACTGCCGCCGACGGCCCCGGAACCAATATGGGGATCGCGGAACTGGTCGGCGTGCGGGGACGCTGGGACCTCTGCATTACGCCGGTGACAGGTGAGCGAATCTACACCGTGCTGACGCCGTCCGAAGGCACGTTTAAAGAATCCGACTGGTTTGTTCCAGCACAATAATCGGGAGACACTCCATTGACTCGACCATTCTTCGTATCAACTAAAATCATCCTGCTAGCCTTCTTAACGCTTTTCATTCAGCAATGCGGGGGCGGCCCTTCGACCGCAACTCAGCAGCCGAAAACAATCGCCACCGCGTCGGGGCTTGAAATGGTCCTGCTACCCGGCGGAACCTTTACGATGGGCAGTAACAGCGGTGGTGAAGACGAAAGCCCGGCCCATCCCGTCACGGTTTCGCCTTTCGCGATGGACCGCCGCGAGGTCAATCAGAAAATCTACGAAACCCTCATGATGGCCGACCCCTCGCATTTCAAGGGACCGGACAATCCCGTCGAGCAGGTGCGCTGGTCCGACGCGGCGATGTTCTGTAACACCCGTTCGCAGGAGGAAGGGCTTGAACCGTGCTACGACGAAATCACCTTCGCCTGTAATTTCGAGGCAAGCGGCTACCGCCTGCCGACCGAGGCGGAGTGGGAATACGCCTGCCGCGCGGGATCGAATTCGGACTATGATTTCGGCAGCGATCCCCAGAAACTTTCCTCTCGCGCCTGCTATGCCAAAAGTTCGAGCAAGAAAACCTTCCCAACGGGGACGCGAAAACCGAACGCGTTCGGCCTGTTCGACATGCACGGCAACGTCTTCGAGTGGTGCTACGATGTCTACGATCCGGGCTACTATAAAAATAGTTCCCAAAAAGATCCCCGTGGTCCCGCCGAAGGCAAGGAACGGGTGCTGCGGGGCGGGGCATGGAATTCGAGCGCCGAAGCCTGCCGCGCGTCCTACCGTGTGTCCGACGTGCCAGGCATCACCGACGCCTGTTTCGCGCAGGACACTTACGGTTTCCGTTGTGTCCGCCGCTTGTCGAAAGAAGAACTGGCGCAACTCAATCCCTCGAAGAATTAAAAATAGGTAAACAACTATGCTGTTTCACACGTGGCCGTTTCTCGTCTTTTTCCTGATCGTCTATCCGATCTACCTGTCGGTGAAGAACACACGCTTCTGCCTTCCCTGGCTGCTGCTGGTGTCGTACGTCTTCTACGCCTGGTGGAATCCGCTCTATCTGGGGCTGATCGTCTATTCGACGCTGATCGACTATTTCGCCGTGAACCGCATGGCGAAAAGTCCCCGGAAGAAGTGGTGGCTGGTGGTCAGTATCGTCAACAACCTCGGCCTGCTGGGATTTTTCAAATACGGCGTGTTCGTGACAGACAATCTGAACCTGCTGTTAGGTTCGCTGGGCCTGGCGTACCAACTACCCGCACCGGACGTGCTGCTGCCGGTGGGGATTTCGTTCTACACCTTCCAGTCGATGAGTTACACCATCGATTTCTATCGGGGACAGATCGAACGCGAACCGAGTTTCATCCGTTTCGCCGCGTTCGTCTCCCTCTTCCCCCAGCTGGTCGCGGGGCCGATCGAACGGGCGAAAAACCTGCTGCCCCAACTGCACGGCACACCGCGTATTACGATGGAAGATGTCTCCGACGGGATGTCACTGTTCATTCTGGGGTTGTTCAAGAAGGTGGCGTTGGCCAACTATCTGGCGATCTACGCCGACCGGGTTTACGCCAATCCCGGCGGTCACGATTCCGCCGCGCTGATCCTGGGAACGTTCGCTTTCGCCTGGCAGATTTATTTCGATTTTAGCGGTTACACGGACATGGCGCGAGGCGTGGCGCGCATGATGGGTTTCCGCTTGATGCTCAATTTCAACAATCCCTATCTGGCCACCGGGATCGGTGATTTCTGGGCGCGCTGGCACATCAGCCTCTCCACCTGGTTTAAGGATTACGTCTACATTCCCCTGGGCGGCAACCGCCGGGGAACGTTCCTGCTCTACCGCAACGTTTTTATTACAATGGTCGTATCCGGTTTCTGGCACGGGGCGGGTTGGACCTTTATCGTCTGGGGCGCGCTTCACGCTATCGGAACGATGCTGACCCGCGAGCTGGAACGCAACGCCTGGTACAAGGGAAGTGTGCCGCGCTGGATCAAGCAGTTGTGGGTGTTCGTTTTTGTCAATTTCACCTGGGTCTTCTTCCGGGCGGAAACGATGAACGATGCGCTGCTGATTCTCAAGCGAATCTTCACAACCGGCTTGACGGACCCGGCGTTTCCGCTGGTGGCGCTCGTTCTGGTGCTTGGCGTGGCGATTTACCAGCACTTGTTCGAATCGAAGTGGAAACCCTTCATCGATTCGCGTCCCGTCCGCGTGTCGCTGGTTATTTTCATGATCCTGTATCTGAGCGTCTTTGCGGGATCGGGCGAACAGCCGTTTATCTATTTCCAGTTTTAAACCGAAAGAGAATATAAACGATGCAAACCACCGATTCTCCTCTAACGAAAACAGCTTATGCGACCGTTCCCGAAGTGCCTTACGGATCGCATCTTATCCGCTTGTCGTGGTACGAATGGCTCACCGCGTTCGCCGTGATCGTCGGATTTTTCGTCTTCACACCGATCCTATGGGGCTGGTTCGCTCCACTCGAATGCGGGAACGATTACCGGATTCCCTATGCGTTGAGTCAGGACTATTGGACCTATCAGCGTTACAGCGCGCTTCAAACGAAAAGCGGCAAAATCCCCGTCGTCGGCGATTCCGTGATCTGGGGCGAATACGTCCTGAGCGAACAGACGTTCGTGCATTACCTCAATGAGGCGGCCGGATCACCCCCTTACGCCAATCTGGGCGTCAACGGCACACACCCGATGGCGCTGGCGGGACTGGTTTCCTACTACGGACGCGCGATTCGGAACACGAAAGTCTTTCTGCATTTCAATCCCCTGTGGATGAGTTCGCCCCGGCACGATCTGCAAAGCGAGAAGGAATTCAATTTCAACCACCCCCGGCTCGTGCCCCAGTTTCTCACCCGCATCCCCTGCTACCGGGCGTCCTTCTCGGAACGGGCCAACGCGGTGACTGAGCGTTACGTGTCGTTTATGAGCTGGGCCGGTCACCTCCGCGTTACCTATTTCGACCAACAGGATTTACCCTCCTGGTCACTCGAGCACCCCTACGCGATCCCGGTGGCTCAATTCGCATCGGCAAATAAAGAAGCCGGGGACAGCCTTCGACACGAGCCGGTATCGTGGGAAGCCAGCGGCAAGCGAAAGCAGGATTTCCCCTGGGTTGAACTGGAGACATCGCTTCAATGGGATGCCTTCAAGCGTACGCTGAAAACATTGGAAGGAAGGGGAAATCAAGTCTTCGTGCTGGTTGGCCCGTTCAACGAGCATATTTTGGAAGATAACAGTTTGAAGAAATATCGCGGCATCAAAACAAAAATCGAAGCATGGCTAAAAACGGAAGGCACCGCCCACATCGTTCCCGAACCGCTCCCCAGCACCCTCTACGCCGATACCAGTCACCCCTTGGCAGAGGGCTACGAACGACTCGCCCGGCAGCTCGGTCAGGCCCCCGTCTTCAAAACCTGGCTCAACGCCCCTTCTCAATAATACTACAATCCTAATTCCTGACGGTACCATTCGATGGTTTCGGCCACACCTTCCTCGAATCCCACGACCGGTCCGTAATCCAGGACGGCTTTGGCTTTATCGATGGACGCGCACGAATGTTCGATGTCGCCCGTCCGTGGGGGCGCGAATTCCGGCTCGATCGCCGTTCCAAGCAGACGGTTGATCGTTTCGACGATATCCAGAATGCTGTAACTCTCCCCGCAAGCGATATTGATCGTCTCGCCGGGAGCGGTTTCGGCGGTGAGCGCGAGCAGATTGGCGTGAACGTTATTGCGGATGAAAGTGAAATCGCGGGTGGCGCTTCCGTCTCCGAAAATGACCGGCGGTTTGCCTTGCAGCATCAGGGGGATAAAAATTGCCATCACCCCGGTGTAGGGTGAATCGGGATTCTGCCGGGGACCGAACACGTTGAAATAACGCAGGTTGACGGTTTCCATCCCGTAGGATTCATAAAAAGCGAAGCAGTAATGTTCTGCCGCCAGTTTGGCCACTCCGTAAGGCGAGATCGGGCGGGTGAGAATTTGTTCGTGTTTCGGCGATTCTTCCGTATCACCGTAGGCGGATGACGACGCGGCGTAAACCAAACGTCGAACCCCGGCGTCCTTCGCCGCCATCAGCACGTTGAGAGTGCCAGTGACGTTGATCTCATGCGTTTCAAGCGGATTCTTCACCGAACGCGGCACCGAAGGCAGCGCCGCCTGATGAAACACATAGACCGCACCCTCCATCGCTTTCCGCACGCTGGCCGCATCTCGAAGATCGATTTCGTGGAGCGTTATTCGATCGAGCCAAGGTTTAATATTTTTTCGGAGTCCAGTCGAGAAATCATCGATCACCACCACATCGTGGCCCTCTCGAAGAAGTGATTCGACCAAATGGGAACCGATAAATCCAGCGCCTCCCGTTACGACGATACGAGACATTCAGTTTTCCTTTCCATGACGCTCCGGTAAAAAGTCAGACCTTGCAGACGAAACGGCAAGATATGGTGTTTCATCAGCTATTCTTTATACAATATCTTGTGGTCACTGAAAGTGTTTTCGACTTTTTGCCGTTTCGTTTTTATAAAAAAACCGGGAGTGAGATGTCCGATCCCACCCCCTGGAAAGAAATACTAAATCAACTGGACCGAAATGCAATGCGTACAGAAAGGTTGAGTGTGAAGAACGCAGAAGCGTTCAACGTAAGGGTTTGTACGGTTCGGAAAACAGGTTGCGATCCAATCCCCCCCTGGCTCGGGGACCGGTCAGGATTAATTTCGGATTCAGAAAGTAAGAATCTCCCACGTTTTCCTGACAGCAGAACCAGATATTCGCTTCGGACGTCACCGTCGCGATAAACGCAAGCGCCGTCTGCTTTTTTTGAATCGTGGCCGCTCCGTAATAGGAATACGGTTCGCTGACGCTTGAAATGATCTGCTTTCCCAGAAGTGCCCCCCGTTCCGACGGGTCGGATGCGCCGGGGCTTTCCCATTCGACGCTCGAGTAATTGACATAATTCCATGTTGGATAGGTACTGTCCGTCGCAGGAGTGACGATATAACTATGGGGATCGCTCCAAGATGTTTCGTTCAAGAACTCGATGGAAACCAACGCCGAAGTCCCGCCAGTGATGTCTTTCGCCGTTAACTGAAGCTCCACGGAATAAATCCCGGCAGGCACATCCAAATCATAAAATTGGATGAGAGGTTGATTGATGGTGTTTACTACCAAACTAGCTCCACAACTTTCCGTGTATGGTTCAGCCCCACGGATTCGTAGATCGTGGACACTCGTATAGGACGATCCATCGTATTGAAAGGTGTGAATCGTTTCTGACGCGGTGACGGATATCGTCATCAAGACCCATTGAAAAAAGAGAATGACCGCTCCAACTCGAATCGCTTTCATCATTCGTACCTCGCTTTGTGATTGGTTTTGACTGTCCGAAAATGGAAACAGCCTCTATATAAAGAAAAAAAAAGGCAACTTTATTGAGTTATCATGGACCCAGGAGACCTAACTCATAGAAAATGAATTGGTTAGGAGAATTATAAAAAAAGATTGGAAAAAGTGGATTTTTCGTTAAAAAATCTAAGTTATCGAATAAATAAATTCCACTGGAATATAATCCCAGTCCTCGTTCTCCTGCATTCTGGATTTGCTTGAGCGGTTCTCAAAAGTATGTTTGTATTGATTACTCTGGAATTCTAAAAACCTTAGCTTTTCAAGGTTTTTAGAAACGCTTATCAGAACGTACTTTTAAAAAATAGTCTATAATGACACTATGACTCGAATCTATTCCAAATCCGGTGATTGTGGAGAGACCGGCCTGATCGGGGGATCGCGTGTCCCGAAAGATTCCTTGCGGATCGAAATTCTTGGTACAATCGACGAACTGAATTCGTTCCTGGGATTGCTCATCGCACAGGGAATCGAAAAGAGCGCGCGTTCCATTCTTGAAACGATCCAGCAAGACCTTCTTGCTCTGGGAAGCGATCTGGCAGATCCCCGTGAAGATTCCCCTTTGCGCATCACCGAAAAGCACGTCCACGCGCTGGAAAACCACATTGACAACCTGAACGCCCAACTTCCGCCACTCACTCAATTCATCATTCCAGGCGGTTCCCAAGCCGCTTCGATTCTTCACATCGCACGCGCCATAAGCCGCCGCGCCGAGCGCGTTGCGGTGGCGCTGCAAAAAACAGAACGCATTACGGAATATTGCCTGCCTTATCTGAATCGACTTTCCGATCTCCTTTTTGTCATGGCACGATTCCAAAATCAAAAAAAACTCATCAACGAAGACTGACCACGACAATAGATTTCAGCGGAATATTTTTTTGAAAAAAATTAATTTTTCTCTTGCATTTTTATATATAAGTGATATCATATCGTTATCAAATAAATATTGGAGGCTATCATGATTCAAGAAAAAGATGCAACACCGATTAGTGGATGGGGATTGTTGCCCGTGGATATTCTTTTATTTCCTTTCGCCGTTTATCAGATCGTCATGGGAATCATCGCGGGGGATCACGGAGATCCATTCCTGACGCAAATCATCACCGGAGTGGTTTGTCTGCTTGCGGCAATATTGATTTTGGTCGGCTTCTACATCATCCAGCCCAACCAGGCAGGCGCGTTGATTCTATTTGGAAACTATAAAGGAACGGTTAAAAAGAACGGTTTTCTCTGGCGGAATCCATTTTGCAGTGTGAAATCGATCTCCCTGCGTGCCCGAAATTTGAACGGGGAAAAATTAAAAGTCAACGATAAGACCGGCAATCCGATCGAAATCGCCGCCGTGGTGGTCTGGAAAGTGGAGAACACAGCCCACGCCCTGTTCGAGGTCGACGACTACGAAGGATACGTCGAAACACAAAGCGAGGCTGCGATCCGAAACTTAGCCGGACGCTATCCTTACGATACGAACGAAGGCGCCGAAGCGTCGCTGCGCCAGGGAACGGACGAAGTCAATGTGGAGTTGACGAAGGAACTGCAGGAACGTCTGGGCCGGGCCGGAGTCGTCGTTCAGGAAGCGCGCATCAGCCACCTCGCCTACGCGCCGGAAATCGCCGGGGCTATGCTGCGCCGTCAGCAGGCGCAAGCCGTTATCGCAGCCCGCAAGAAGATCGTTGAGGGTGCGGTGAGCATGGTCGAGATGGCGCTGAAGGAATTGAGCGAAAAAGAGATCGTCGTTCTGGACGACGAACGCAAGGCGGCCATGGTCAGCAATCTGCTGGTCGTGCTGTGCGGCGAAGAATCCGCCCAGCCGGTCGTGAATACGGGAACGCTTTATAATTAGCGTTTTGTCATGTTTGAAATGATGGATTGGGCAGGCACAGGGGCCTGCCCCTACACCTCTTTTCTGTTACTGGATAATCGAACTCAATGAATAAACGAAAAAGTTTCCTATTACGGCTCGATCCCAAACTCTGGGATGAATTGAACGCCTGGGCAAGCCACGAACTGCGCAGTGTGAACGGCCAGATTGAGTTCATCCTGCGCGAGGCGGTCCAGCGCAGAAAAAAGAAACCGCTCGAAGAGGATGAATAGAACGGTTTTCCATGTCGGCAAACTCGTTCAATCTTTTTGAGAAATAATTGTCGTGATGGCTGACGAATAGAGTAAAATAGTCCGACCCTGCCCGTTCCGATCGATTCATTGAAAAGGAGAAAGGCAAATGGAATACATAGGCTATATTATCTTAACCGGCGCAACGATCGCGTGGCTGTATTGCATGTCGGCTGAGATTATCGATGCGTTTCCATTCGGCACGATCGTTCTGGCGTTCATCCTGGGCTGCGGTTTCCTATTTGCGAAAGCGCTGAAAGACCGATTGTCTAACAAGGAAGACGATCGGTATTCAAAAGAAGTCGATCGGTAATCTCCCGCAACGACAGCATAAACGGACGGCTCTCTTAAAATAATTTCTTCTCTCGAAGGAGACGGATCATGTTAATCACGACGCAAGACGAATTTTCCGATTACACGATTGTCGAGACGCTTGGCATCGTACGCGGCAACACCGTCCGCACGCGCCATCTCGGCAAGGATATTCTGGCGGTTTTCCGCAACATCGTCGGCGGAGAGGTTCCCGAATACACGAAACTGATCGCCGAATCCCGCGAGCAGGCCATCGACCGCATGACTCAGGATGCGCAGAGCCGGGGGGCAAACGGAATCGTCTGTGTCCGGTTCACGACCTCGACGATTTCTCAGGGCGCGGCGGAACTGTTCGTCTACGGCACGGCGGTTCGGCTGGAAAAGAATGAGTGATCCGGCTTCCGGTCAGGGAACGAGCAGAAACACATGAGAGCCGTCTTCAACCGCTTCAATTTCACACTTCAGATTCGTCAAGAATTTCGGACCGTATTTGAGTAAATAAGCGAAAAGATTCATCTCCCGCTCTTGCAGGCCGCCGTTGGGAACGAGGGACGAACGCAGGGCGTCGATCTGCCTGTGAAGCTGTTTATCCCGTTCGGCGATCCGGCGCACCAGCAGCGATTCCGCCCGGTCGATTTCCTTCCCGATTTTCACCCGGTTTTTTTGAAGCACTTTGACAATTGTCGGATCGGTGGCTTCCGCTTCTCGCTCTGTAGCGTCGAAAAACGCATTCAGCGCCGTTTCGGCTTCATGCTTCAATCGTGTCCGTTCTTCGCCGTGCCGGGTTGTCTCGATCCGTTTGACGAGCGCCGTGGGATGTTCTTTCAGATCGTTCGGTTCCAGCCCGAAGCGCTCCAGCCGTTCTTTCTCGCGGGCATCGATCAGCGTCAAACCGGTGCGTGGAACCCCGCAGGGACGCTCTACCCCGTGGGTTTCATACACCTCAGGCAACAACGAATGATAGGCCACCTCACCCGGCCCCAGAACCACCGCCGCCGTGGGGAAAACCGCGTCCTGAATCACGGGGCGTAAAACTGCCGAAGGGGAAAAGTCTTCGGGACGCTTCTCCAGCCGCTCCAGCAGTTCGCTTGAAGAATAAACCTGCCCGGTGTCCGATTCGAAACTGTCATCTTTGACGTATATCGGAGTTCGCCGGTCCGATTCGATGAGAAAAAACGACGTTCGATCCGCCCGTTTGTGAATCTGGGGAGGATACCCCAATTCCTGAAGCTGCTTTCCCGCCACACCGATTTGCCGCGAAGATTGGTTGGGGTGTTTAATTTCCCGTTCGAGAATCGCCCGCGACCCCATGCGCACGAATAAATCGTCCGGACGCAGAACGAGCAGTCCGTCGTCCGGGAGAAACCGCCAAATCAGCCGGTCGAAGAAATCGGGATAGGTATGAGCCGAATCCGCGCAAGACAAAATTTCGCCGATGATTTCATCCGTAAACTCGGTCGGACGTTTGGTCTCTTTCAAGACGTTCAATAAATCACTGAGCGGGCAGGCACTTTGCGGAATTTGAAAAAATGGAATCCGCCGATTGGAATCGCCCGGCCACGTATACGAAACCACGTCCTTGTTTTTCGAGAGCCAGTGGATCGTTGCGATTTCGTCGAAGTCATGATCGTCGGCGGCGTTCCAGAAGGCCGGAATGAAATTCTCCGAGCGTTCCCGGTTCAAGCGGCTGGCCAGCGCGATGGTTTGCAGTATCTTATAGAGCGTATAGAACGGTCCTCCCAAAAGGCCGGGCTGCTGACCGGTGACGATGAGAAAGGTATCGCGATCGTTCAACCGTTCGACGGATTGAAGCACCGGCGCTGGAGCACCCCGCCGCCGGTGAGATTCGAGCAATGCCTTGGTGAGCGCCGAGCGGTCAATCGCGCGATCGCAATAGCCCCGACGCCGCTCGAGCACGCGGTCGAGGCGTGAGAGCGAAGGCGGCACGAACGGCTCCATCCCGGCGGGTGGATCAAGAAGCGCCTGATAATAATTCCGGGGGCCGGTCAATAACGAAGCATCCCAATGAGTCAATCGTTCCATGATCTTCTATTTATCATACACCAATGCCCTATCGTGTTTCCAGAAGGGAGATAAATTCCGCATCAAACAGTGATCGATATTCGGCAGGGTATTACGGATTGAAAGGTTCAATTGAAACTCGTCATGGACAAGATTATTTTCTTTTAAGATCGCTTTGAGCGGCTCGTAATTCTTCTTGCAATTCTTTTCTTTGTGCAATCAATGATTCGTATGATAACTTACTTGCAGCGTCCTCAAGAGGATAGGTTTTCTGCAATCGTTCTTCTTCTGCAATGATTTTTTCAAGATCGGATAATTGTTCTTCTATCTCATCTTTGGAACGAGGAGTACTATAGGTTTGAAAAGCGGTTTCAGGTTTCATCGCGATCTTCCAAGTTATTATCGTACACAAAAGCAAATAGTTAATGCAAGGCTCAAAGAAATTATTCCGTAAATTATTTTCCATACAGAAAAATGATGAAATCAAAAATGATTATCCCTATTAAACCTCGAAGCGGCAAGCGGGCTAAGGCCGGTCACTGCTGGATTTTCAGTAACGAAATTCAACACCCCGATCCCCAACCTGAACCGGGAACCATTACCGCTGTCGAAGACACGGGCGGCCATTTCATCGGTTACGCCACCTACAATCCGCATAGTTTAATCGCGTTGCGCATTCTGTCCCGCGATCCGGACGAGTTCCCCGGTTCCGTCGAGTGGTTCGAGGGTAAGATTCGCCAAGCCCTTCAACTGCGCGAGCGCCTTTATCCCAGCCGTCAGTCATACCGCCTGATCTACGCCGATTCAGACGGCCTGCCTGGAGTCATCGTCGATAAGTATGGCCATATTCTAGCCGTTCAGGTTCTCACGGCGGGGATGGGAAAACTGATTCCCCATTTCGTCGAAGCCTTGAAACAGGCTCTCTCCCCCACCGCCATCGTCTTTCGCAACAACAATGACAAACGGAAATTGGAAGGCCTTCCCCTCTATACCAAAGTGGTTCATGGCACAGCGCCGGAACGATGCGAGATCGAAGAGAACGGCGTTCGTCTTCTCGTCGACGCGGTGTCGGGCCAAAAGACCGGCCATTTCT
The DNA here is from genome assembly GCA_964606645.1 of uncultured bacterium. Lineage (GTDB taxonomy): Bacteria > Hinthialibacterota > Hinthialibacteria > Hinthialibacterales > Hinthialibacteraceae > CAZSIZ01. Next base: position 10,059 of record CAZSIZ010000045.1, on the reverse strand, counting down.
TCGATCAGGCCGACAACCGGCAGGCGTTATCGTCAATCGTCACCGGCGGCGATGTGTTGGACCTCTTCTGCTACACGGGAGCCTGGGCATTGAAGATGCTTACGTCCGGCGCAAAACATGCCGTCGCGCTCGATTCGTCCGAACCAGCGATTCGGCTCGCCCGGCAAAACGCCGAGCTGAACAACATGAGCGAAAGAATGGAATACGTCCAAGAAAACGCTTTTACGTGGCTTTCGGAAGCACGCAGGCAAAACCGCCGCTTCGACGCGGTCGTCGTCGATCCCCCCGCTTTCGCTCAGAGCGCCAAGCAAGCGAAAAAAGCATTGCGGGGTTATGAAGACCTCAATCGGCAGGCGATTCATCTCATCCGTGACGGGGGGATTTTATGCACCTGTTCCTGTTCGTATTTCGTTGGGGAGGAGCAATTCCTGAACGCGCTGTACAACGCCGCGTCGAGAGAACGGCGGCGGCTTCAAATTCTGCAAATCCGGGGCCAAGCCGCCGATCATCCCGTCTTGATCTCCATGCCCGAAACCCGCTATCTCAAATGCGTCATCGGAGTCGTCGGACCGATGTAATATTTAATTTTCAGATGACGGAACGTTCACCAGCTCCCGCTGGCACCGCCTCCGCCCGACATCCCCCCGCCGAAGCCGCCGAAACTGCTCCCGCCTCCTCCACCGAATCCACCGCCGAAATGCGATCCTCCTCGCCAATGCCCTCCCCGGTGTCTTCCGCCGCCGAGTAGCATCCAGAGCAGGAACAGTTTGGGATTCCGAATGAAAAATACAAGCATCAAGGCAGCAATGATGAGATGAACGATTCCTCCAAACACGTTCGACGGGCGCGCGGCATGAGAACGCCTGGAAGATCGTTGTGTCCTCGCTGCTTGAGAGGAAAGGTTGAATTCGCTCAGAGGGATATTTTTTTCTTTCGCGATGCGGGCGATCAATTGAACGCTCAGGTTCGTCAAACCTTCCCCGTACCGTCCCTTTCGGAACGAGCTTACGAGCAGTGTTTCTCCCAGCCGCGAAGCGATGACGTCGGGGATCGTTCCTTCCAGCCCGTATCCCACTTCGACCCGCCACTTCCGTTCCTCGATCGCGACGAGAATCAGCAAACCCTCGTCTTTTTCTTTTCCCCCGATGCCCCACTGCTCGAAAAGGTTCACGGCCGTTTCATCGATACTGCCGAATCCACGTTTTCTGAGGCTGTGGATCGTGACGATGGCCAGTTGCGCTTCCGTTTTGGTCTGAACTTGCCGGAAGAGTCCATTGAGCGCCCGCTCCTGGTTTTGAGAGATGACGTTGGCGAAATCGGAGACGTAATTCGCCGGCGAGGGCCAGGGCTGAGGTTCAGCGTTCACCTCAAGCGTAAGAAAAAAAAGAACGGGAAGAATTAAGAAAAACCGAACGGTCTTCAAGTCTTCCTTATGCAATCTCAACATACTCATATCCTCATCAATCACACGATACTCGATTCCCGAAATTTGGATTTAGCGGTGTTCCAAGCGGTCGATCACCTGTCCCAACTGAAAAAGCACATCGATATAACCGCCGTAGACGGATACGGCTTCCCCCAGGGGTATCGCGCTTCGTCCGCCGATATGCTCCCAGACGCGGCGACAGGCCAGCACGTTGAACTGACAGCGGTTTTCCAGTTCCTTAAGGACTTCGTCTTTTCCAACGGGAGGGGACTCCACGCCCAAGAACCGAAGCAGATTCCGGAACACGGGAAACAGCTGCCGCTGCGCGTCCATCACAACTTCGATCAGTTGTTTGGGATTCTCTCCCTGCTCCATCACGATCTGCCGAAGCCGGATCAGTTTCCCTTTGATCTGCTCCTCGATCTTGACCCGTAAGAGTTCACGCGGAATCTCCAGATCGAGCACGCGATCGATCCCGCCATACAGGCATCGATGAGTGTCTTTGATCTCGATGAACTCCAACGGAAACGTATCCGCCGACCGCATAAACGTCTCCACCGACAGGCACAATGGAGCGGCAACCCGCTTTTTCAAGCCGCTGGAGACGATCGGCTGCATCCGACGCGTGTCCTGAAACGAAAAGCGGTCGAACAGGACCAGCGAATTCACATCCGACTGTTCGGGAATGAAATCCTTCGTCACCACGCTTCCGTAGACGTAGATCGAATCGACCGTATTGGAAAACGTTTCAAGAATTCGGGTGAAATAGGTCTCCAGATGAACCAGCGCTTGTTCGTGGATCGTTTCGAGATTTTTCAGCATCGTATTCATTCCTCTGATTCCAGTTAACCATCACTCATTTCAGAATAAGCAATAATCCACAAACGATAAACCCTCATCCAAAGAGATAATTAAGGATTGCTTGCGTAAACGATTGTCCGTAGAGTATGTTGGAAGCGGCTGGATTGCGCCGATTGACGTTTACGATTGTGAAATCCACATTAAAATATATCTGACAGAATATCGCAAAAATCTTATATTCTATTCAATACGATCTTTCACCGCTCCGAAAAAGGAATGTTTGGATGATACATTATTTCAATTCGCTTGCTCTGATCTTCGTCCTTTTTATCTGTCCATCGATCGCTCAGCCCGTCTGGAGCCAGGAGAGCGGGGATAACGGCAAACGCCTGCAAAAACTCGAAGAGGAAAATAAAACGCTGCACCAGATGGTCGAACAGCTTCAAAAGCGTCTCGAACGCCTCGAAGCCAAGGATGGCGGCGAAGAGAAAAAAAGCACAAAGAAAAAAGCTTCCGGGAAAGAATCCAAGGATCAAGAAAAAACGGAGACCACCCAACCAGAAGCAGAGAAAAAATCGAAAGGCAAAAGCGAAACCTGGCTTCCCTCCCGGATCGGGGAACGGTTTCGTCTTGGGGGCCGGTATCAGCTGGAATTTTTCAATCCTGAAGAGGAAACACTCCTGCGGTCAGCGCGAACGGAAGCGCCGGGCGGCAGTTTCCAGACCGACGAACTACGGATTTATCTCGACGCCGATTTTAAAAACGATATCCGCTTCCACGGCGCGTACGATTTTCAGCAGGAAAATAGCGGTCTGATCGAAGCCTACGTCGATTTCGAGAACCTTCCGTTCCAATCCGAATTGCGGTTCGGTCTGCAACCCCACTTCTTCAGGCCTTCCCGATATACGGAGAATTACCCGCTATCAGGAATCGCGTACTGGCGCAACCGTGACATGGGAATCACGTGGAAGGGCGACTACGAGACGTTATACACCTATCTATCCGTCCTGAATGGAACCCAACTCGACGACCGGCGTATCAACTCAGACGGCTCCGCCCGCGCCATCAGCGGTCGAGCGGGTAATCTCGATCTGAGTGGCGGTAAGGAGTTTCTCGCCGGGGCGGGATTGAAATACGATTTCAAGAATCTCGGTTCGATCGACCTCCTCGGATTTGGGCTGACCGGCGACTTGAGCGATGACGACATCGACTTCCTTCAGTCCGACGTGCCGGGTTACGGCCTGTCGTTCAGCGACAACCGGCATTTAACCGGATTCAACCTTGAATACGACATCGATAACTGGGATTTCTTCGCTCAGGCCATGACGGGACGCAACGGCGCGATGGACCGCTCCGCCTGGTACGCCGAACTGTCGTACAAATTTGAATTCGAGGGCTTGCGCTACCTGAATTCGATTCGGCCGCTTGCCCGCTATGGAGAGTTGGACATCGATCTGCTCCCGCTTCCCTACGCGAAAGACGGATCGTCGACGTGGGACCGGCAGCAGTGGCTTTTCGGTGTGATCTCCGAACTCACCCGCAACGTCAATTTCCGGGCTGAATACGCGCTGAACGATGAGGACACAGGCGATCCCGATATTCAAAACAACGAACTCCTCTTTCAACTCGAAGTATCATTCTGAGCGGAACCAATCGATCGGTCCTTGCTCCAACGGTTCGCGTTCGCTTCACATTGCCTGATAAATAGAATGAACGAATAATCGGTTTGAAACGTATATATAACTAAGTGTGTCCAGACAACTCTGAGAATCAATAAAAATAACTTTTCGAGGACAAGCGATCGATATGAACGGCGATGCAATCACGAACGCCACGGAAACCGTCCCGTCTGCTGCGGGCGGTTTCATCAGCAAACTGACCACACCGAGCACGGATGGTCCTTTCCAGCATATCGGAGCACTCAGTTATTTTGAGATACTCATTGCGCTCACGTTTGCGGCCTTTCTGGGCGCGTTGATCGCCTACCACCCTCGGCGGCAAGTCGAAGGAGACGGTCCCGCCAGCGATAAAGAACTGAAAAATACCCAGATTCTGATCTGCGTCGCCGGAGCCGTGCTCGTCTGCTTAATTCAGGGCAGTCTGGAACTCGCGTTTGGATTGGTCGGGCTGGGCAGTTTCATTCGTTACCGGACCGCGATGAGAAACCCCTTCGATCTGTCGATCATTTTCATCCTGATCGGTTTGGGGATGGCGTGCGGGCTTCAGCAATACGAATTCGCTTTTACGGTGGCCGGTTTCATCTACGTTCTGATCTACATGCTGGAATTCACCGGCAAGAGCTACCAGTTCATGTGGACACTGAAGATCGACACGACCGACACCATCCAGGTCGAGAAAGCATTCCTCGATCTCGCCGATGAGCGTGAGTTCCTGGTTCTGCGCGTTCGCAAAAGTCGGGAACTCGGCCGCTTCCGTTGCCGCTTCCGCACTAAGAAGCAATTCGAAACCGACGATCTGACCAAAGAAATCCGCCAAAAATGCGGCAAAGACATCCACTTCACCCGCTTCGAATGGGATTTGGAACGGTAGTCTCAACTAAAATCCTGACCGATAAACTCATCACGATGATTCGAAGACTTCTATGATCGTCAAACCGGAAAAATCCTGCACCTTATCATTTTGAACGCACGCGATAGCCGATATCCTTTCGGAAGCAGGCGTTCTCGAATTCAATCAGTTCGATTTTTTAAAGCAGTTTTTCGTTTCGATTTCACGGTTGTTTCCTTTTTCGAAACCGGTTTTTTTCTTGTTGTTCTTTTTGCAGAAGTTTGTCTGGACACTGCTTGAATCTGCGGAGCCTTCCACATCGGCAACGTCAGCGATGGCAAACACATACGCGCAATGGTGTTTTGTACATACTCTCGCGCATACGGCCAAATATGGGATTGTAAAACATGATAGACGAACATTCCAAATAAGGCGTCGCTGAAAGGCGTTTCCGTTTGATACTCCGAATTGATAACGACTTCAATACTTGCAATGGCGGTTTCCCCATTCTCATCCTTCGCGTGAAACGTACAACGGGTTGATACGATGACGAAACCATCGTCAAGAACCTTATATCCTGTTGTTGGGTATATCAAATCCTTCTTCCAGCCACATAGAGAAAATGGTTTCTTTGACTTCTTCCAGGCATTGGAGCGCTTCCTGAGGAGTCTCACCCGCGCCCGTCATCGTCATTCGGCCTAACTGAGGAATCAATGCTTCGAATCCTCCACCGTCTTCTTCACTGAAAGGCTCTATTTCAATCTTGTATGGAAATAACATATAATAATTCAAATCACGGTTTTTCTCACGCATCGTTTTCCTCTTCTATGAAATTGATAAAATCAACTAAACGCTTGATGTATGACCGCTTGATTTCACGACCATTCTCGTTTTGTAAAATTCTTCTAGTTTCTTTAAATCGGTTACAAATTGAGGAAACAGACGGAAATATACAAATGCTTGTTCCCGATTAATTTTTGGTGGGCTTTCTTGTGGATGCCCCAAATCATTTCGTTGTTTTCTTATCAAATCCCATAATGAAGTTAGGGTGGTATCCAAGGATTCGGGTAATAGTTCTTTCTTGGTTTTATTAGGAAGAGACTCGATTCTTTTTACAATCCATCTATGTTTTGTTTTTACAGGAATTTTTTCATCAAGTTTCTTCTTATCACTATCGTTAGGTAGAGAATCTTGTATTGTTCGACATAATCTTAAGAAAATACTTTCTGCTGCAATCCCCAGTAATAATACAGAAGCGATACTACAACCTGAATGAAAACACCTAAGGGATTCCTCTATATACGAGATTGTGATTTCATCTAATAATCCACAATCTAATGAATTCAATTCAGACAAATAATTTGTTGGATCATGAGGGATAAATCGCTCTTCTTCTGAAACTTTGCGTCCATAATCTGTGATTCGAAATTTTGGAAGATATGGATTATTTGAATTTTGACCTACAGTTATTACACCTTGAATAATTAATTGCCACATCACTTCATTCGCCAGTAAAAGAAACTGATCTTGCACATTACGATTTTCGAAGGAAACCCAATGTTGACTCATTGGCTCCCAATTATAATCAAACTCATGCCATTCATCATCTTTTTTTAAGCGATATAAAACGATTTGACGTACAAACTCGAGATTTTTTTTATCTTCTTTTTTGAATTGAAAAATTGGTTTCTGATTCATCAATTTCTTTCTCCTGTATTAACTATATGTAGGAAAAAGCACATTTTCTTAACCTAAACCTCTTCCGGCGGTTCTCCAAAGAACGGTTGTATTGAAAGCGTTTCAATTATTCGGAAACTCTTATAATTGTCAAACAAAAAATGCCCTAAACCCTAGCCCCTGAACCTTATCATTTTGAACGCACGCGATAGCCGATATCCTTTCGGAAGCAGGCGTTCTCGAATTCAATCAGTTCGACGGCCTGATAGGCGTTCGAGCACGCCTCGTCGAAATCGGTTCCAAGCCCGGTCACGCCCAGCACCCGGCCTCCGGACGTGACGGTTTTTCCATCGGAATCTTTCGTCCCCGCATGGAAAACAATCCCACGGTCTCCCATCGTGGATGCGGCTTCGTACAGACCGTGAATCTCTTTTCCTTTTTCATACGATCCAGGATACCCGCCCGAAGCCATCACCACACACAACGCGCTTTGAGAGGCAGGGATAATCCGGTCTTCCTTCATATCGCCCTGGGCCGAAGCCAGCAGCAGAGGCAGCAAATCTTCACCGATCGCGGGAAGCACCGCCTGCGTTTCGGGATCGCCGAAGCGGCAGTTGAACTCGATGACGTAAGGATGATTTTCGCACAACATCAATCCCGCATAAAGCACGCCGGTATAGGGAACCCCCTCGCTCTCCATCCCTTGAATGGCTGGGACCAGTACGGTTTTCCGGATGGTTTCGATTAAATCATCGGAAACGACGGGCACGGGACTGTAAGCCCCCATGCCGCCGGTATTCAATCCGGTGTCCCCTTCGCCGATCGGTTTGTGATCCTGGGAAGGCGGAAGCACGGCGATCTTTTTCCCGTCGGTGACAGCGAGAATCGAGAGTTCGGGACCATGTAACCGTTCTTCGATCACGACGGTCGATCCCGCTTCGCCGAATTGCTTATCCACCAGGCATTGCCGAATCGCCCGGTCCGCTTCCTCCATCGTGGAGGTGACGATCGCGCCTTTTCCCGCCGCCAGACCGTCCGCCTTCACAACACACTGCTTCCCGCGCGATGCGAGTTGGTGAACGAAATCCAACGCCTCCGTGGGATCTGTGAACGATTCGAATTCGGGTGTGGGGATGCCGTAATTCTCCATCAGTCTCCGCGCGAAAATTTTGGATCCTTCGATCTGCGCCGCCTCCTTGGACGGACCGAAGACCGCCGTCCCTTGATCCCGGAGCACATCGGCGATGCCATCCGCCAGAGGCATTTCCGGCCCAACGACAACCAGGTCGATACGTTCCTTTTTCGCAAACGCGGCCAGTTTATCGATTTGCCCCACACCGATGGGAACGGCCTGCGCCATCCGGTCGATCCCGGCATTTCCGGGTGCGCAAAAAAGGTCCGTGCATTCGGGTGACTGCTTCAATTTCCAAACCAGGGCGTGTTCGCGGCCGCCTCCGCCGATGACTAGGATCTTCATCGATAGTCCTCCAAGTTGTTGATTGGTTTTGGGCCAAAACGAAACGGCAAAAAGTCGAGAATACTTTCAGTGACCATAAGATATAGTATAAAGATTAACTTATGAATACCTATATCTTGCCGTTTCGTCTGCAAGGTCTGACTTTTTACCGGACCATCATGAAAAGCGATTGTCATTCGTTATTCGGATCGCTCCTGTTTAGATTGGGAAAAGTATCTGCTTCTTGAGAGGAACCAAGGCTCCATTTTCAGGATTATGAGTGAGAACGAACAGTACAACAAGCGGTATAGCCGAAGATTGCGCAAAAGTCCGATGACTAATTGTTCAACCTAAAAAAAGCCGCCGTGCTTGGGGAGAGCAGGCGGCAGCAGTCAAGGGGATGACTGGGAAGAATGGTTATGAAAGTAAAAAAGTGTGTTTCAGGTTGTTTTAGGCCTCGATGGCGTTCTACGACGCCAGCAGCATTTCAATTTTTTCCTTTATGGCAGGGCATCTCAGTTTATTCATGGCCTGCTCTTCGATCCGGCGGACTCCTTCAGCACTCAAACCCATCCGTTCACCCACTTTACGCAGGCTCAGTTTTTTCTCGGAACTGCCCAGACTGTAGCGATGAGTCATCACAGCACGTTCACGGGGATTGAGGATCATCAGCGCGGACTGGAGGCGATTCTCCGCCTCTTCCAGCCACAGCCGTTCGCGGGGGTCTTCTTGACTTTCGTCGATAATTGTCACCTCACAACCGGGATGATCTTCATCACTGGCGTGAAGGGTGAGAAACGTCGGGGCGATATCGTATAATTCTTCAACTTTTCGTTGATCGAAATTCAGTTTTTCGGCAGTTTCATCCGAAGTGGGCATCCGTCCGAACTCGGAGAAAAACGTTTTTTCGAACGAGCGGATTTTTCGCAGCATTTCCGATTTGTTGATGGGTAGTTTGATCTGCCGGGTTTTCACTTCGATCGCGCGCTGGATATAGAGCCGAATCCACCAGGAGGCGTAGGTAATCAACCGGCAATTTTTTTCGGGATCGAATTTATTCAGCGCTTCGATCAGCCCCAGGTTTCCTTCCTGGATCAGATCGGCCAGCGGAAGGCCTTTGTTGATATAATTCAACGCGACTTTGATCACGAAACGCAAATTGGTCTCGATGAGCCGCTGACGGGCGAAAAGGTCGCCTTGGTGAAAACGTTTGACCATTTTCCGTTCTTCGGACGCGGTCAGCGGTTCGGTCGGCGTATCCGAATATATTTGATGATTGACGGAGGTGAAATTCATGATCGACGAACTCCCTTTCTTGATGTTTTCAAAATCATTTCGATCAATCTTCTCGTTCTTAACTCAAGGACCGTGCCAAATGATTAACCTCGTTTAGTAAATAAGAAAATTTTGCTCGATCGATCGACTTTAAACCAAACAATATCAATGAGAAAAAAAATTGTTCCACATATTTCCCATGGACTGCCGATGGTATAGAACGTTGCGCTGCGTCCGTCTCGATGAAGGAAAGAGAAGAATAATGCTCAGAGATATTCTTCACAGCTGTGAAGAATCCTGCGCAGTACGTGTATGGAATAGGATGAATGGATCGATTGAATAAAATATATCGATCAATCGTAGGAGAGAATCACTTGGATCGTACGATCCGGATCGTCCAAGATTTGCCGGTAGGCCCGGTCCGCTTCCCTGAAAGGGATAACGTGTGAGATAATGGGCCAAACGATCACATGTTTATTGGTGAAACTGTATTCCACCGTCTCAACCAACCGGCTGTCCGGCCCCTTTTCCGACGGGCTGACAAGTTGGATTTTTCGGTTCGCGCATTGACCAGTCACTCGTTTCATTAAATCTGCCGGATATGTCAACGCTCCGGCCACTAAAATGCCTCCAGGATGGATTGAGGCAGAGGCTTCTTCCAAGGCCGGACCGCCGGTGAAATCGATCGCGGCGTCGAGACCGTTGATTGGCTGAATGGAGTTAACCGGTTTTCCGGGAGAATCGGATTGCGCTTGGATTAGCGTATGCGCTCCAAGGCGTTGCGCGGTTTTCAAGCGAGTGGGCAGTGGATCGGCCGCAATAATTTCCCGAACACCACCGGCCAGCATATATTGTAAAGCGAGAAGCCCAAGCGTTCCCAGTCGGCGTACAGCGCCTGGCTCTGAGCGCGGAGCGT
>CAZSIZ010000044.1:0-26520 GCA_964606645.1 uncultured bacterium | reverse complement strand
ATTGCAGGCTGGAAGCCCGCACCACAAAACAACTGACAACCCTCTTTGGTTCCGGATCTGCCGGGTTAGGGTGAGGGCGGCATTGCAAAAGCGAATCAATTTATTCGATGACTTTTTTAGATCAAGAGACCCTAAACCCTGAACCCTAAACCCTGTTTTAATCAGTTCACTCAAGATACGTTTTGTAATCCCCGGTTTTGAGCAGATCGATGGCTCTGACCAGCACTGGATCGTATCCTTTACGCACGTCTTTCAGCGTGGGCAGAACGAGAACGTGGGGTAAAATACCGTGAAGGGGGGAAGGCATCTTTCCATGCAGCGGGAAAGTCAGCGAGCAACGGAGTTTAACGCCGTCACCCAGATCGTGTCCCTTGCTCCATCCGCAAGCACCCGTCGTCGGCACCCCGACCAGAAGCGCTCCCGCTTCGACCATCCCCGATACGAAATGTTCCGTGGCGCTGCAGCAGCCTTCGTTGATAAGAACCGCCACGGCTCCCTCGTATTGCCAATTGCCTCTCGGTGAGGCCGTCGCCATCCATTTTTTATATTTATCGGTCCCCGGATCGCGTTGAAAATTGAGACTGCAAACGACCGGCTTGTTGATGAATCGCCCAATAACCAGTTCGGCCAGGCGATCGGACCCGCCGCCGTTGTCGCGAACGTCGACGATCAGATACGGTTTATCACGCACCCGCTCAAGCCGCTCGTCGAATTCCCCGGCTTCGAATCCTCCCCACGACCTGACTTTGATATAGCCGGTCTCTTCGTTGATCGGGCGGCTATAGAGAGTCGATTTGATTCCGGGAGGACTCCACCCCGTTCGTTCGAGCGTTACTTCATATTCATGCCTGTCTGGATTGTCCAAAACGAGCTTCACGGACGAACCGGGCGTCCCGGAAACGATCGTTCGAAGGGCGGTTCGCGCTTTGGCGTATTTCGTCGCGCCCTTCGATAGGGGAAACTGTGTCTTGAAGCGGGCAATGGCGTCTTCTCCGCCGATTGTTTTGACGATATCGCCGCGGTTGACAGAAAGACCGCGCTCGCATTCGAGAACCGCAACTCGTTCCTCAACCCATCCCAGCTGCAGAGGAAGGCCGGAGGATGCCGATTTCCCGTCCCAATACAGGCCCGTGTGATAGTCGTTCAGCCGGTCGACCAGTTGTTCCAGGATCGGAAGCGCTTTCTGGAGTTCGTCGATTCCTTCGAGTTTTTTCTTAAATTCCAAATACCAGCGCTCGTCGAACGCCCCGGCGTATTCCATCATGGGGTAATTCTCTTGCAGTGTTTTCCAGAGTTTATCCAGCAACTCGATGGGGGTCTGTGACGCGAAACCGGGTGATCCGTACAGTGTGAATACGAGCAGCATGGATACAGCCCAGACATGACGGTGGTTACGTTTGGCGTTCACGTTCGACTCCTTTGATTTCCTTAAGGATTCGACTCCCGGCTCGATACCGAATAAAGTATAATCGTTAGATCGCCCTGTCAGGTAACGCCTGGAATCAATGGATTATCAGGATGCCTGAAAAAAAAGCCGCTATCTTATGGTCGCATTGAATGAATTGACAGGTAAAAATTCTTACTTAAAATCAAAGAATTTTGTCATTTTCTATAAATATGTTATACTCTAAAGTAGATATTTCCGAATAACGTTCTAAGAATAGTAAGAATTTTCTCATCAATACGTACACTCAATTTTTATAGACGGCATCACCTGAAAGCCACTCGAACTGGTCGAATTATGGTACTGAATCAAGACGATAAACATCGCCTCTCTAAGCAATTCACCGATGATTACATTCGGGAAAAAGCGAAGGAAATGGGAGTGGATCCGTCCGAATTAACCGTTCGGACAGTGAACGGAAGAAACAAACTGGTCAAAAAGTCCGATGTATTCTCCCAACTGACCAAACAACGTAAACTCGTTGCTCCGAAAAAAATCATCCGCTCTATTCGTGGCGGCCAGAACAGCATGGTCGCCCAAATCAACAAAGAAATCGAGAAATGTCGAACCCTGTTCGATGCACTGAACCGGTTGAATGTTCTGGATCGAAAGGAACAAAGCGATTTCAATACATCGTTGTCCAAACTGGAAAACCGGACGATAAGCATCGAAAAGTCGCTGACGGATATCGAAATAAAAATCGACGAAACCAAAAAGAATGACGTCGTGTTTGATGATGCGGAATCGGTTCTAGCGGAAATGCAGAACGCTAAGGAGCAAGGTGACCAAGACTGTTTGATGGAACTCCAAACCACTCATGCGGGTCTCCTCAAAGAATACAACGAACACCGGAAAGCGTTGCTTCCCTCCATCCATTCCGCGAGAAAGTACCGCCTGGATCTACAACGGGAATTTTGGAGCGTCCAGCAAATCCATTTCCGATTGGGTATGATCGATATCAATCGAATCAAGAAGAATATCACCCTGGTCGTTCAAGCCGTCGATGGCGGACAATCGCAGTCGATTCTCAGTGATTTCAAAATTCTTCATGGCCATCACGGCCAATTGATGGCCGGCCAAACCAAATTGGCCTTGAACTATCCCCCCACCCACGTCGAGTTGAATGAGGCAACGAAAACGCTCGACGCGATGCTTCCTGAAATGATCAAAATCATCGATCTGACCATCGACATAACCAATGGACTGAATGCGCTGATCGATCGATTGAATGAACTCGATCCGGAGTTGCTCAAACGCGCAACCCAGCGCATGGCCTACGCAGAAAAGAAGGAATAATCATCCTAATCCGATAGATCCGGAACCAAACAGGATTGTTAGTTGTTTTGTGCCCGTTTTACAAACGATTTTTCTGATAAGGGATTAAAAACGACAATGATGTTCATTCCCTTTGATTTTCAAACCATTTTTCTACACAATACGGATATTATGAAAAAACAATCACTCATCCTAATCACACTCGTCTGTTTCGTTTTCGCCGCTGCCGCCTCTCAGGCCGATACCATCGTGATCGCCCATCGCGGTTATAGCGGTATCGCCCCGGAAAACACGTTAGCCGCGGTGCGCAAAGCCATCGAACTCGATCCCCAGCCAACCTATATCGAGATCGACCTCCACCGCTCCGCCGATGGTGTATTGGTGGTCTCCCATGACGACAACACCAAACGCGCCACGGGACGGGATTTCATGATCCGCGAAAAACCATTCGCCTTCCTCCGAACGCTGGACGCGGGATACAAGAAGAATTTCGGCGACGCTTACAAGGGAGAGAAAATTCCCCGCCTGGAGGAGGTGCTGGACGCGGTCAAAGGCACTCCCATTGGCATTATGATCGAACTAAAACAGCTTCTGCTGGAAGACGATGTGGTCGCGTTGCTTCGAAAACGGAACGAAATGAAAAAGCACGTCATCGCCAGTTTCGATGAACTCTCCATCTTCCGCGCTAAAAAACTCGAACCGGCTGTCAGAACCCTCTATCTGGCCGGGACCATCGATCCTACGCGGCTGTGGCGCGCCAAAGATGTCAAAGCCGATATCTTTGCCGTCTCTTATAAGGATTGTAAGCCTGAATTGATCCCCCTGGCCCACAAGGCCGGTTATCCCGTGTGGGTTTGGACGGTCGATAAATCCGAGGATATCGAAACATGGAAAAACGTCGGGGTGGATGGCATCATCTCCAACCAAACCAAACTCGCCCTGAAAATTACAACCCCCTGATTCTTTTCACCGGTTGAGAGCGGCTTTATCAATGATAAAAATACCTTAAACCCTAACCCCTAAACCCTGCTGTACAAAAGAGTGTAAAAACCCAATGGCCGTAATCGGAATCGGGATGGATATCGTCCTCATATCACGGATCGAGCGGATGCTGAACCGATACGGTGAGCGGTTTCTCCAGCGGATATACCATCCGTCCGAAATCGAAAACTCCCGCTCGCGCAAAAAAAACGCGGAATATTTGGCCGGGTGTTTCGCCGTGAAAGAGGCGACGTTGAAGGCGCTGAGCGACTTTCCAGGGCGGGGAATCGCATGGAGCGGCATTTATACGACTAACGCTCCTTCCGGTAAGCCGGAACTCCATTTCGATGGAAACGCCCTTCTCCTGGCTGAGGAAAAGGGCGTCCGAAACAGTCATGTTACCATCACCCACGACGGCGGTTGGGCGCTGGCACAGGTCTTGCTCGAAGATTAAAGGTTTCCCATCATATTTCCCGGACCGAAGATCGAGATATCACCCATGCCGACCAGGCTAATGGTCACGACTAACATGCTTTTTCATATTCTTGACATGGTCCGATCTTAATGATAAAATGATTTCACTATAAATATGGAATCTCGGTAGAGTATTTTTTGTATGAGAATGGGAATATTTTACAATTTAGGAGGTAGTAAATGAATACATTGAGTAAACGTAAAGGTTTCACATTGATTGAGTTATTGATTGTCGTTGCCATTATTGGAATTCTTGCTGCGATCGCTGTGCCCAACTTTTTGAATGCCCAGCTTAGAGCCAAGATCGCTCGCTGCAAATCCGACTTGAAAGCGCTTTCTATGGCCGAAGAACAATATTTTCTGGATAACAATACGTATACTTATGCTTTTCGTCTTCACCCCTTGACCAGTCCTGTGAATTATATCGCTTCTATTCCCGTCGATGTGTTCTCACCCAAAGGAGTAAGCGCTGGCGCTAATAGTGAAAGTGGTGCTCAATTCACATGGTATCGTTATGTACTGGGATCTTTGAATGCTGAAATGGGAGGTAACGCCGGTTTGAGAACGGCCCATTGTGCAGACTACTGGGCGTACTTTTCACCATTCTTGCTGCGTGGTGATGCTGTAGCCAGAGCGAATTCGAATAGTTGCCCTACGGTCTGGCTTATAAAATCATTTGGACCCAATGTCAACAAGCCAGCGCTTTGTGGTGGGAATGGTGACGATTGCACCTTCCGGTACGATCCTTCCAATGGACTTATAAGCATTGGTGACATCGCGGTTTTCGGCCCTGGGGGTATGGTGGAATAGACCTCTTGCGATCATCCCGGCCAAAAATCTTTGAATAATTTTTGATCCATTCTTTACGACGAAACTACTGGGATCCAGGACAGGTATCGATTCCCTATTGTATTATTGAGCAGCATGGGGGGATGAATTCTGTCGATAGCGATGAGGGTAAGGGAACGGTGTTTACGGTGAGACTGCCGATATAGAAGGATACCGGTTGAGAGTCCATTTCAAGGCAAATTAATCACGAATTTTTGTTAAAAACCGCTCGAACCGCACTTTGGTAGACGCGCGACGAAAAAGGCCACCTCTGCAGGCGGCCTTCATAAGTGTCTATGAATGAAAACTGCTCACGCGACCTCTTCTCCGTCCATCGGTTCCTGAGTAAGCCGCTTCAAGCGAATTTCTTTGATTCGGCTGGCGAGATCTTCCGGAACCAAGGCATCCAAACGTTCTCGAAAGTCGCTATCCACTTCGCGGTAATCCGCACGTATATTATACGGAGTCCGCACGACGTCATCCGTGCTTTTATTATTAGCCATCGTCCACAATACCCATTGCATTTTATAGAATAGGGTATCGGCACGAAACGCGTTCGACTTGAAGAATTTATTTTATTCTTCTTCTTCCTCGTCCTTCTGACTCGCGGCCACGATCTTCTCCGCCAGCTCGCGAGGAACCTGTTCGTAATGATCGAATGTCATCTCGAACATCCCCCGGCCTTGGGTGATCGACCGCAGATCGATGGCGTAGGTATACATTTCCGCCAGAGGAACCTGAGCGTTGATGACCTGTTTCCCACTCGAAGGCTCCATCCCCAGAACCCGGCCACGGCGGGAATTGAGATCGCCCATCACGTCGCCCATGTACGAGTCGGGAATAATGACCTTCACAATCATCACCGGTTCCAGTAGCACCGGCTTGCAATACTCGCGAGCCACCACTCGGAAGCATTTCGACGCGGCCATTTTGAACGCCATCTCCGAAGAATCGACGTCGTGATACGACCCATCGAATAATTCAACCGAGATATTCACCACCGGAAATCCCGCGAGAATCCCCCGCGCGCGGGCGGCGACGACTCCCTTTTCAACGGCCGGGATAAATTTAGTCGGCACAGCTCCACCAAAAATACTGTTGATGAATTCGTAATCCTGGTTTCGGTCCAGCGGTTTAAGCCGCATCTCGACATCCGCGAACTGACCGCGTCCCCCCGACTGCTTTTTATGTCGGAATTTCCCTTCGCCCTGCGCGGTGATCGTTTCCCGGTAGGCGACTTTCGGCACGGACAATTCAACTTGCAGTTTGAACTGCTTGCGTAACCGGTTGGCGATCGCTTCCACTTGCAGGTTGCCGGCGGCGGTGATGATGGTCTGGCGGGTTTCGTGTTCCCGCTTGACAGTGACCGTCGGATCGCCGGCGATAATTTTCGGTAAAGCCGTTCCTAATTTATCTTCTTCGTTTTTATCTGCCGTATGAATCGCAATATGGATCGGCGGTTGAGGGTAGGTTGTCGGAGCGACCTGAAGATCGCCCTTCTCACTGGACAGTGTATGATTCGTGTCGAAATCCTCGATCTTGGCCACTGCCACGATATCGCCCGCGCGGGCACGATTGATATTGCTGTGTTTCTTCCCGTTGACCGCAAGAATATGCCCGATCTTGTGTTTATTCCCCGTCGTAATGTTGAACCATTCGGACTCACCGTTCAACACGCCGCTGAAAATGCGGATAAACGATATCTTCCCCACAAAAGGATCGATCATACTCTTGAAAACGAATCCAATCCCCCGTCCGTCTTCTTTGATCGGTTCGTCATCGGTGGTATCCCCCTTCGCGATCTGGAACGTTTTGCGCTGCATCGGATCGGGCATATAATTCACCAACCCATCCAGCAGCGTTTGAATCCCCATGCAGTTATAAGCATTCGTCACGAATATCGGAACGACGCCCTCTGTCGCCACTCCGTCGCTCAGACCCTTGCGAATCTCATCGGCCGAGATTTTCTCATCCGATAGATACCGCTCCATCAGGTCATCGTCCGACATGACCGACACTTCGATCATTTTCTGACGCATCTCTTCGACTTCATCCTGCACGGAATCGGGGATATTGGCTTGTTTCGTGATGTTCCCTTTATCGTCGAATTCAAGAAGCTTATCCGTGATCAGATCGAGCACACCACTGAACGAATCTTCGCTTCCCATCGGCAGACGGGCGGGACAAACCTGCGCGCCGAGCACGTCTTCCAGGGATTTCAGGCACTTGTTGAAATCGGCGTGCTCCTTATCCATTCGGTTGACCACGACGCAGCGGGGAATTTTATATTCTTCCAGGTACTCCCAGATTTTCTCCGTCTCCACTTCCACGCCGGATTGCGCGTTGATCACCACCAGCGCCGCGTCGGCCACTCGAAGCGCTCCTTTGATGTCTCCCACGAAATCCGAATACCCCGGTGTATCGATCAAATTGATTTGATGTCCTTTATATTCGCACTGAAGCACTTTCGACGACAGCGTGATCTTCTTATCTTTTTCCTGATCGAGATAATCGGCAGTGGTGTTCCCGTCTTCGATTCGCCCCAACCGGTCGATACTGCCGGTATGGTACAGGATCGCTTCGATCAGCGACGTCTTCCCGGCACCATGATTTCCGACCACTGCAATATTCCTTTTTTTACCAATCTCGACCTCTTTCATGAAACTAGCTCCTTCTCAATATAAATAAATGAATGTGAATGAATGTGAATCCCACCCTGGGCGATCGGAATGTCTCGACGTCTGCTGCGGAAAAGCGGTATCCACTCACCGAAGCCAATGAATCCAGTCAATTCCAGTCGTTCAGAAAAACGACGTCACCGAATGCCGAAAGGAGAATCCGGAATCCACGAAAAACAGGCAGTAACACAAGCTATACAGGCTAACAGCCCCACTCCCAACGAACAAGGGATAGAACGAACGAATCGATAATAATTAGAGGTAAAACGATGGAAACAAGTGGTTTAAATTCTAAAAAAACAACCTCGAACCGCTTATTTGAAAGATTGCTTGGAAGATCGACGGTTAATAAACAATAAAACCTGTCGTCAGTTATGAATAATGAAAATTAGCAGTCCTAAGAAAGCCCTACTTTGAGCGTAAAATCAGCTCTTGCACGAATCCTCATCGACATTCCCGTCAATCGAACAAACGCGCCTGTGAAGAAATCGGGCAGAGATCCTTATCCCGTTCGATCGTCTCAAGCAACTCGTCCAAAACCGGTTCCCCATAATCCGAAAAGAGAATCGGGGATGCCCCCCGGTTGATAAAATAGGAATTGCCTTTGGCAGTGGGGGATTGAGAATGAAAATCGGCTACGAACAATGGCCGTTTCTGTTTCAGAGCTGCTTCGCCCGACGAGAAGGTCCCGCCCGTCATCCCCGCTTCGATCAGGATCACGGCGTGCGAAAGGGCGCAGATCGTTCGATTGCGCTGGATGGCGTTACGCGCGGCCCAGACCGTCCGGGGCAGGAATTGAGAGAGAACGATGTGGTTGTCATCAGACAGCCACGGTGTCACGTCGCGTTTTCCCCTGAAATTCAAAATCCCTTCGGCGAGAACGAAGGTTGTCGTTCCGCCCGTTTTCAAAGCGGCGCGGTGCGATGCCACATCGACTCCCGGAGCGTATCCGCTGACGATGTTGATCCCGCGCCCGGCCAGAGAACCCGCACATTTCGACGCAGCGCTCAATCCAGCGCTCGAGGCATCCCTCGCCCCGCAAAACCCTGCACACTTTTTCCGTAGAATCGCAGGATCACCCCGCACGAATAGCACCGGTGGCGCATCGTCTCCCAACACCGAAATCAATCGATCCGGATAATCGGAATGGCCGGTTACAAGTGTCGTAATCCCGTGCCGCACCAATTCTTTATACAAGGTTTCCGCATCCTCCCGGGACGATTCGATGCGTTCGGCAATTCCGGGATTCAGGCCGTACCGGGCGGTCAATTCATCGGGTGAATCGAAGACGGCGTCTTTCGGTTCGCGTCCTTCAATCGCTAATCGAGCCAGCAGACGGTCAAGGGTTTTCGGCCCCAAACCATTGGTATGCATCAACTGAATTATCGCCACCTCGTTCATCTCAACAAAGCTCCTGGTATGTCATTCTCAGGCTTATTCAAGGATCGACTCCATCGTTGTATAATTATCCATATTAGCACCTATTCAATCTTATGCAATATACTATCCTAACCAATTATTCAATTCGCACCAACCCAAAAACTGACAAATTTTCCATAAATCTCCGCATGGCATCCCGATTTAACCGGAAAAATCTCATCGCCCGCCTTTATGACTCCTCCTGATTTCGCCATCATATACCGGTTGACGGTTACCGATAGGCGCTATTTAAATAGACAGCCTTTTCCCATGCCAGTTTGAACTTTGACGACAAGGAGTATGGAACCATGACGGATATGACTCGAAGGCGGTTCATCGGAACGATCTCAAAAAAGACAGCCGCCACGACGGCGGGAACGATTTTCTTAACGGCCGCACAATACAACCGCGTTCACGGTGCGAACGAACGGATTGTGCTGGCGGGAATTGGTATTGGGGGGCGCAATACAAGTTTGCTGAGGGGATTCCTCAAATGGGATGAAATCGATATCAAAACGCTCTGCGATGTCAATCAAAAACGCCGCCAGCTCCACGAGATGGCCGATTTCATTGAAAACGCCCGCGATAAAAAACCGCTTATCTCCGCCGAAATGAAAGATGTCTTCGCCGATAAGGATATCGACGCTGTCACCATCGCCACCCCCGATCACTGGCACGGCCCCGCCACCGTTTTCGCTTGCCAGGCGGGTAAGGATGTGTATGTGGAAAAGCCGATTTCCCACAATATATGGGAAGGCCGGAAAATGGTCGAAGCCGCGCGCAAATATAACTGTGTGGTCCAATGCGGCACTCAAAACCGAAGCGCTGAATACAACCACAAAGCCGTGAAATACATCCAAAGCGGCAAACTGGGCAACGTCCATCTCTGCAAGGTTTTCAATATGAAACCGGGCGGCCCCTACCGCAAGGGCACAGACGGCAAGGTTCCCGAAGGATTCAATTACGATTACTGGCTTGGACCGGCCCCCTGGCGGCCTTACAACAAAGACGTGGTCGGCAATTGGAAACTCTGGTGGGACTTCACCGCAGACGATTTGGCCGACGACGGCGCGCACCAGCTCGACCTGGCTCGAATGCTGATCGGTAAGAACCATCCCGACACCGTCCACAGCAGCGGTGGAAAATACGCTTTTAACGACGACCGGGAAACGCCGGATACCTTAATCACCTCATACGAATACGGAAACGATCTCGTGATGACGTTCGAACTGACCCAATGGACCCCGTACATGAAAAAGACCCCGGGCGATGTCCGCTCTGGAGACAAATTCCCTCTCTGGTTCCAAAGCGCCACCCGCATCGAAATCTACGGCACGAAAGGCATGATGCTGATGGGCCGCCACGGCGGCGGCTGGCAGGTCTTCTCGAACGACGGTGAAGTCGTCGCGCAGGAATACGGCCGCTTCCCCGATTTCCTTCAGGACGATCCGCACAAGCAGAACTTCATCGACTGCATCCGAAGCCGTCAACGCCCCAACGCCGATGTCGAGATCGGCCACCTGAGCGCCGCGTTAATTCACCTGGCCAGCGTCTCGCACCGTGTCGGCAACGAAAAACTCGTCTTCGATCCCAGGAAGGAACGATTTATCGGGAGTGAGAAAGCCAACCGGCTGGTCAAGCGGATCTATCGTGAACCTTATGTCATCCCGGAAAACGTTTAAAGTATTTGGAGGATCCAAATCGAACGAAATCCAGCTTGGATTTTGAAATAACTCATTCATACAAAAGGAGCATTTTCATGTTGAGATCAATAGGAATCCTGACTGTGGTTCTGGCGTTGACGCTTAGCGTATCGGCCGCCCAGCAGAAAAATGTGCCGGTTTACGGAAACTGGCAGGGCGAATTGGAAGACACGGGAGTGGGCAAAATCGAATTTGGAGCGAAAATCATCGGCTTGGGCGGGGAAAATTTCCGCATGATCCTCACCCTCTCACCGGAATACGCAGACGAAGTCAGTGTGGAACTCAAAGGGAAGCGGGTGAAAGGAATCACCACGTTCAAAGGCGAAGTCTACCTGGGCGAAGAATTGGGCGGGTCTTACGCCATGTCCGGCGTAGCCGCCAACAAGGGCGTCATGATCGTCAAATATGACGGTTCGGAGACAGGCGAGTTCACCTTAAAGCGCATCCAGATCAAACCCCCGACATTGGGAATGAAACCGCCGAAAGGGGCCGCGGTCCTCATGGACGGGACGGAAGCCACCTTTGAGAAAGAATGGAATCGCAATTACCGATGGGTCCGGCAGGGTGATGGTTCCATTGGACCGGTCGGCAGTTCGATCGTCGCGAAAAAATCGTTCGGCAGCGCGCAGTATCACATCGAGTTCCGTACGCCTTACATGCCTGGCGATCGTGGACAGGGCCGTGGAAACAGCGGCGTCTACGTCGCGGGACGCTACGAGGTTCAGGTGCTGGACAGTTTCGGCGACAAACCCGCCAACAACCTGTGCGGTGGCATCTATCAGATCGCCACGCCCATCGTCAACGCCTGCCTGCCCCCGAACGAATGGCAGACCTACGACATCACGTTCCATGCCGCCAAATTCGAGGGCCACAAGAAAGTCAAGAACGCCGAGATCGCCGTCAAACACAACGGCATCGTGATTCACGATAAGGTTTCATTGCCTCGTATTACTCCCGGCGGAGTCAGCAGCAAAGAGGCGGCTGAAGGTCCCCTACTACTCCAAGATCACGGAAATTTCGTCACATTCCGAAACGTCTGGATCCAGCCGATCAACTAAAAACGCTTCTTAAGCATTGAGCAATAATGATTTCCCCATTGGCAGAGTCCCAGAAGGATCCCCCTTCAAAAGGCTCTGCCATTTTATAGTAGCTATGTAGGGTGGTTAAAAGCGCAGCGTAACGCACCTTTTTTCTGCAAACGTAGCACAACGACAAAGATTCAAGACAGTTAATTTTGTCCGCAAAGGAAAGCCGAACCGGGGATAAATGGATTTAATAATTAGGTTGAAACGGATATCTCCCTTTACTTGTGTTTTCTCTGAATGTTAGGATTGTGTTTGGGATTCACATCATTCAATTTCATTCTAAAGTGGGGAGATCGTACGATGAAAAAAGTATGGGTGTTAATTGTAGGTATTTTAATGGTTGGCTTGCAGCCAGCCGTCATGGCTCAGGATATCGAGTCCGGTTTGGAAGCCTATCTAAGCTTTGACGAAGGCAGCGGAACCACGGCGGCGGATTCATCCGGTAATAACCGAAATGCCGAGTTCAGAAATGGGGAAGCCCAGTGGATCACCGGTAAAATGGGTGGCGCGTTGGAATTTGACGGGGATGACGATCTTACGATTATCGATTGGGATGGCATTACCGGCGAGACCCAGCGCACGATCTCTTATTGGGTTCGTACGGACTGGGTCGTTGATGATTCAAGCGGAATCGTTGGATGGGGATTATCGACTTCTGACGGCACCAAATGGCATACCCGTTTGAACCAAACCTCAGGGAATGGTACGGTCGGCGCAATCCGAACGGAGATACAGGGATCGTATATTATTGGTTCAATACCGATCAATGACGGAGAGTGGCATCATGTCGCTTCTGTTTTACCGGATGGCGGCTTTTTGATGGAAGATGTAATCCACTATATTGACGGTGAAGAGGATGTCATGTCAGGCATGGGCAATGCGGAAATCATTATTGACACTTACGGTTTTGACGGCGATGGAACCGAAGTGGAAATCGGCAGCCGCCTGCAAGGGACGACGAATCAATATTTCTTTGGGGTGGTGGATGAAGTGAGAATTTATAGCCGCGCATTATCACATGAAGATGTGCAGGCATTAATAGCGTTGGCTGTAACCGAAATAGCCGATTGGGAATTATTTTGATAGATTAGGTAGGGTGGATCGCGCTTTATCGACCCACCAAAGATATGCAAGATGGTCTCAAAGAAGATGTAGTAGATGCAAGGTGGGCTAAAAGCGCAGCGAGCCTCACCATCCCTACAAAAAATAAAATTCAAAGAAACAGAAAACCATGACTGCCCCCAAAAAACGCTTCGGAGAAATTCTTATCGATGTAGAGATACTTCAGCAATCCCAATTGGATGAAATCCTGAAGATTCAAGCAGAACACCCTTATCGCA
Source organism: uncultured bacterium (assembly GCA_964606645.1). GTDB lineage: Bacteria > Hinthialibacterota > Hinthialibacteria > Hinthialibacterales > Hinthialibacteraceae > CAZSIZ01. The sequence continues at coordinate 13,293 of CAZSIZ010000044.1, read as the reverse complement.
CGTTCGGTGAAATCGTCTCGACAACGTATGGAATTCCGATGGAGACGATCGAATCGATTTTCGTCCAGCACGTCCTGATCCCGTCGATCAAGGAAATTTTCATCGAACACCTGAAAAAGGAAGAAGAGAAGTTCTCCTCGGACATCCCGATTCAGGTCGACCAGCTGCTCTACGACATCGACATCGATACCGTCACACTGAAACGGACAATCGACACGACATTCGCTTCCACCGAAACCGGCGAACTAACCTTGATTCCGGAAGACCGGCGTTCCTCGACCGAAGTAGGAGGAGACTTGAAAATCACCATCAGAACACAGGATGCCGAGACGGTCAGTCAACGAGACAAGCAGGCTTTCATTTATTTGTCTGAAACGGGACAAGTCTTACTCAAAGGCAGCTTACTTGATGGGATTAAATTCCAATACTCACAAAAGAACAAGGAAAAAATGGGTGAAGAACTTATCTTCAATCCCGTCACCGAACAGGAAATGCGCGATGTGCTCGAACAATTGTAGAAATCGCCACTCCCCGTGTCGATCCTACAGCGATATCACCGGCAAGCACCCTGAAACGCCAGGTAACGGGCGAACGAATTGACCACCGAAAATCGGCTGACGCGCAGTTGGCTCTGCTCGGCCGAGGTTTTGATCGCACTGTCGGTTCTAACTCGATTCAGCAGGGGCGCATAAAGAGTGAGATCCCCTTCTTTCTGACGTTCGGACTCATTGACCCACTCAATAACCTTCTCCATCTCTCCCTCATCGAGCCAAATCCCGTGTGCGTGTTTGCAGCGATCGATCGCGATCGGTGAGGAATAATCATACTGTCGGGTATCCAGTAGTTCCGAACAAACGGGACAGAACCGCTTCGGGGCAGGGTCGAGTGGAACGATCGCTGCATCGGACCGCCCGCCCGCTTCCACTAATGGAAGATGCTTGGTGATGATCGCGGTCAGTTCCCCATCGTCACACCAATAGCCTTTGCAATCCGGGCAGATATCGAGCATCGCCCCTTTCACGTCCACTTCCCGCAGCGGTCGGCGGCAGGACGGGCAGCGTTTGCGGGTCGCCGCTTGCCAGTCCTTTTGTGCGTCATCTTGAGGATCCGCAAAATCATCGGCTTCTTTTTCCATCACGATCTGGATCGCTTCCAGTTCGTTGCGATCGAGCCAGACGCCGCATTTCTCTGGGCAACGGTCGATGATGATTCCCGAACCGAACGCATAGTTGAATTTTTTCGTCTCCGACTCACACTTTGGGCACACCAACGTTTTCCCTGACGAAGAATCTTCCTGGACGCTCTTCAATGCGATGGTTTTCTCGTCATTGGAAAACTGGACCTGCTGGCGATCCACGATCGCGTTCAATTCACCCCGATCCAGCCACACACTGCCGCAGGAGGGGCACTCATCGATTTGAACGTCCTCGTATTTCTTCTGAGTCATTACGTTACGGCAGTTCAGACACTCCATCATCACCACCATCCTTTCGAGGCTGGTTAAAACACCTGTGAATTGAATCGAATCCTTTTATTTCCCGTCAATTGTAATGCAACACGTCATTGCACAACAAGAGCACTCCAGGTCAAATCGATCGGGCAAAACTCACAAAATCGTTTTAATTCGCAATGAAAATAAAATGATTGAATATAAATTTGGTGCATATTTTCGGTCTGGACGTATTTTGTCTGGAGAGAGATGTGATAAAATCAATCTATCCATTTCATGATAACGGTCGTTAAGGGAGAAAGACATAATGCCGAAACGTCAAACGAACCGCCGGGCTTTCACGCTGATCGAATTACTCATCGTCGTTGCCATTATCGGAATTCTGGCCGCCATCGCCGTACCGAACTTTTTGAATGCGCAAATCCGCGCCAAAATCGCCCGAACCAAAGCCGACGTGCGAATGTTGGACCAGCAAGCCGTTCTTCGCAACATGGACACCGGTCTATGGTTGATCGACGGCAACGACGTCGGCCAAGCCGAGCATTGCGAATTCGAGCAAGGGTATCATTTCTGGGGTTTGACCCCTGCGCAGGCTGGAGTCGATACGCAGGGCGCCTTGGGCAACAACTTCTTCAACGGACAAATCTACGAACAACTGACCACCCCCGTTTCCTACATCAGTTCGATCCCCCAAGATCCTTTCGCGAATGGAATTTTTTACGGTTATGAAGACCGGGGCTGTTCCAACGCCCCCATCGGTACGCATTTCCTCTTCTTCGCCAGCGGACCGGACGGTGACACGTTCGACTGGTTCATCGGCCGTCACGCCACCCCCTACAACTCAACCAACGGCCTCGTCTCGAACGGTGATGTCTGGAAATCACGCAAACTCCGCATCCGCCCCGGTGAAGGCGACCTCTACCGCGCCGAAATCCTCCAGGATTACTGGAACTGAAAAAGCCAGTTCCAGCCAAGCGGTCATACAACAGCCGCAAACATTTCAATTCATACAAAACGAAACGGCAAAAAGTCGAAAACACTTTCAGTGACCACAAGATATAGTATATAGATTAGCTTATGAATACCTATATCATGCCGTTTCGTCTGCAAGGTCTGACTTTTTACCGAACCGTCATACGAAAGAGCCGTTCGATCATTGCGGACGGTGCATGTAGCCTCCGGAACGCGCGTTCTTTTCTTCCTTGCTGTTCGAGTGATAGATGAATCCCTGCGAAGCAACACCATTGGTTAGATCGTAGAAGATCCACTTGTCCCCCGGTGCGGGTCCGGGACTGATCGCGAACCAATCGAATGACATCTTATAATCCGCGGCCCGCGACGGTTTGCTGACCGTGTTAGGCCCGTCGTAGGCGTCGGTGTCGTCGCACATGTAGTAGGTGTAATCCGGTCCCGACGTGTTCACCAGGTTATGATCCTGTACGCTTGCGCTTTGCCGGAACGGATCGGTGGGAAAGGTGCTGAGATAGGCGGTCGGCGTCGTCAGCCGCTTGAACGGGCGCTCCGGATATCTCAGCACGTAATTGCTGGTTGGATACGCGTTTTGGTCCAGCCTATACATATCCAGCGCTTTGGCGATCGTCTCCATATCGCTGAAAGCGCGGGTGACTTTGGCTCGCAGCTGGGCGTTGATAAAGTTCGGGACAGCAATCGCGGCCAGGATTCCAATAATAGCCACGACGATCAGCAGTTCGATCAGCGTAAATGAAGCACGAGTCTTTACCATAATTTCCACCTGTACATTGGTTCTATGTTCATAAAATAACACAATTCTGATTTAATTGAACGGAACTCCCTAATCCGGTAGAGCCGGAACCAAACAGGATTTCCAGATAAATGCTTCGACCTGAATATCCTTTCATCCGGGGTATCCTTAATTCTGACAAAAATCCGTAGGGGCAGGCCTCTGTGTCTGCCCATGTTCAATCCACCCTGTTATTTCAAGATAAAATGAGGGCGGGTGATGTAATCGCCGCAATGCGTCTGCCCTTGTTCAATCCGCTCCGTCATTCCAAAATGACAGTCCATTTAAGCCAAGTTGGATTGCTTTTTCCCCGCCTATCCTTTTTAATAGATCGGTCCTCTAAACTCATTTAAACCGACAGATAGGATGAAACCTCATGAAATTTGAACGCTCAAGCGGAATTCTCTTACATCCAACCTCCTTTCCGGGACGCTTCGGAATCGGAGAAATCGGCCAGGAAGCATACAAGTTCATCGACTTTCTCGTCGAAGCAGAACAGAGACTATGGCAGCTGCTACCGCTGGTCCCCCCCGGATACGGCGATTCGCCCTACCAGAGTTTTTCTGCATTTGCAGGCAATCCTCTGCTCATCGGCCTCGACGATCTGGTGGACAAGGAACTGCTTACGGCTTCCGATCTGGACGATCCGCCCAAGTTTCCCAAAGACAAAGTCGATTTCAGCGGGGTCATGCAGTTCAAAATGCCCCTGCTCCAGAAAGCCTTCGACCGCTTTCAAGCCGAACCGTCTCATCCCTTGCGAGTCGATTGTAAAACATTCTGCGACCAGAACGCCTGGTGGCTGGACGATTACGCTCTGTTCGCCGCCATTTATGAAGCGCAGGGTGGCAAAGAGTGGACCCAATGGGAGAAAGGTCTCGCGTTTCGTGACCCGGATGCCCTGGCCCAATGGAGCGGCAACCACGAACTTGAAATCGAAACTCGCAAGTTCTGGCAGTTTCTCTTCTTCAAACAATGGTGGGCGCTGAAAACCTATTGCTGGGAAAATGGCGTCAAAGTGATCGGCGACATCCCCATCTACGTCTCGCACGACAGCGCCGATGTCTGGGCGCATCCCGAAATGTACCTGCTGGATGAAAAGGGAAAATCCACCGTCGTCGCGGGAGTGCCGCCGGACTATTTCAGTAAAACCGGCCAACTCTGGGGCAATCCCATCTACAACTGGGAACTGATGCAGCAGACCGGCTATAAATGGTGGATCGACCGTTTCCGCCAGACATTGACTCAAGTGGATATCGTGCGGCTCGATCACTTCCGGGGCTTCGAAGCCTATTGGGAAGTCCCGGCTTCGGAAAAAACCGCGATCGATGGACGATGGGTCAAAGGCCCCGGCTCGGCCCTCTTCGATACCCTGCAATATGCCCTGGGCGAACTGCCCATCATCGCCGAAAACCTGGGTCTGATCACCAAGGAAGTGGAGAGCCTGCGGGAACGCTTCCATTTCCCCGGTATGGCCGTCATGCAATTCGCTTTTGGGGGAGATGCCACCTCTATTGCTTTGCCCCACAATTTCACCCAAAACCTCGCTGTCTACACAGGAACCCACGACAACGACACCACTGTCAGCTGGTGGAAAGGTTCAAAAAAAGTCAGCACCCTCTCCTCGAAACAGATCGATAAGGAGAAAAACTACGCCCGTAATTATCTCAATACGGATGGAGAGGAGATTCACTGGACGTGTATCCGCGCGTTGATGGCCTCGGTGGCCGACACGGCGATCTTCCCGCTTCAGGACATTCTCGGTCTGGGCAGTAGAGCTCGCATGAACACGCCCGGCCGCCCCTCCGGCAACTGGCAATGGCGATACAGCGCCGCAAGTCTGAAGAAAACCACCGCCAAACGCCTCAAGGAACTGACGGAGATTTACGGCCGATTACCCATCACCGAAGAAGAAAACGACCTGGAATCGTGAAACCGATTGTCCTGAAATGGAGAATCGTTCCTATTCTTGCCCTTCTATTCTTTTGGGCGCATCACCATTCCACAAATCCTCCGCGCGTTCTGAACGTGGAACCGCCCGGCTGGTGGTCCGGCCACTCCATCGATCCCGTACGGCTGATGATTCGCGGCAGCCATCTCTCCGGCGCGACGCTCTCCTCCCCTCACCGACATATCCAGACAGGCGGCCGTGCTAAGGTGAACCGGTGGGGAACGTATCTATGGACCGATATTCACCTTTCAAAAGAGACGGTTCCCGGTTCGTACCCGCTGGCCGTTCATACCGATTCGGGATCAGTTCAAGTGCCGTTCGAGGTGCTCGCTCCTTTGCCACGTCAGAACCGTTTTCAAGGTTTGACTTCGGATGATATCATCTACCTGCTCATGCCGGACCGCTTCGCCAACGGCGATCCCTCCAACGACGACCCGGTACGTTCTCCTGGCATGTACGACAGAAGTAATAGCCGTTTCTACCACGGCGGCGATTTGCAAGGCGTCATCGATCGCCTCCCCTATTTGAAAGACCTGGGAATCACGGCGATCTGGCTCAATCCTATTTACGATAACGCCGACACCCTCACCCAATCCAGCCGCCGTGGGCCATTCTCCGATTACCACGGTTACGGGGCCGTCGATTATTACGCCGTCGACGAGCATTTTGGCGACACGAATCTTTTTCGCGAGTTGGTGGATCGAGCGCATGATTTCGGGATCAAAATCATCCAGGATCAAGTCGCCAACCACACCGGTCCCCGTCATCCCTGGGTCCACGATCCCCCCGCTCCCGATTGGTTTCATGGCACGTTGAAGGATCACGTAGCGAATTCGTGGAAGATCGAACCGCTGACCGACCCTTCCGCTTCCCCCGATGCGTACCGGGCCACGCTGGACGGCTGGTTCGCCGATATCCTCCCCGACCTGAACCAGGACAACGAAGAGACCGAGCGATATCTGATCCAGAATACGCTCTGGTGGATCGGCGTGACCGGTATCGACGGCATCCGGCAGGACACCCTGCCCTACGCCCCGCGCCGCTTCTGGAGCGAGTGGTCGAAAGCGATCGAAACCGAATACCCACAATTGACAGTTGTAGGAGAAGCATGGCACGAGGACGCGAAAACCGTCGCCTTCTTCCAGGGAGGCCGGGCGCGCTTCGACGGGATCAATTCCGGCGTCACCGCACTGTTCGATTTCCCGCTCCATCGTTCCCTGCGAAACGTTTTCGGTGAGACACACTCTTTCCAGGAAATCGTAAACGTGCTCGACGCCGACGAACACTACACCGATCCAACGATGCTCGTCACATTTCTGGAATCGCACGACGTGCCCCGCTTCATGCACGGAGACCGGGCGGATATCGATAGCCTAAAACTAGCCTTCACGTTCCTGATGACGACGCGTGGAATCCCCATGATCTACTACGGCGGCGAAATCGCGATGACCGGCGGTGGCGATCCCGATAACCGCCGTGATTTCCCCGGCGGCTGGCCGGGCGATCCCGTCGACGCTTTCACTCAGGAAGGTCGTACTCCCATGCAGCAGAACGTGTTCGGCCACGTGCGAAAGTTGACCCGTCTTCGGGCCGAACTGGAACCATTACGCCGGGGCCGTACCTTCCATTTGTTCACAAACGACTTGCTGCTTGTCTATGCAAGAGTCATGAATGAGCGTCAAGCCATCATCGCCATCAACAATGCAACGGTCGAGGCCAAGACGGTCTGCCCGCTCACGCCACTTGAAATACCGAATGGAACTGTGTTACAAGACCGTATCGGCGTTCATTCGGATTTAACCGTCGTGAATGCGGCAATCGAGTTATCCCTGCCGCCACGCCGTGCAGCGGTTTTCACCATCCAGGAATAGTGAGTCCCAATCATGCGAACTGATCCATCATCCAAGTCGTTTACGCTAATCGAACTCCTGATCGTCGTCGCCATCATCGGCATTCTCGCCGCCATCGCCGTCCCCAACTTCCTCAACGCCCAGGTCCGGGCCAAGGTCGCGCGGAGTTACGCCGACATGAAGAACATCGGCACGGCCATTGAAATGATGCGTATGGACAGGAACGTAATGCTCGTCGATTTGTGGGACGACGATTACGAATGGGCCACCGAGCGGATTCAGAAGACATTTTCCGGCGTGGGTTTCGTTAGCAATCAGCTGGCCCGCACGGGACGTGACGTGCTCGCCCCGCTGACCTCGCCTGTCTCTTATATGTCGTCGATCCCCAACGATCCTTTTATCGGAAAACTGGGCGTCGGCGTGCATGGGGGCAATAACGTCACGTTCCGGTCGTACATCTACGGCGATCTGGAAACCCTCGACGCCGGCATCGGAGGTTTTTACATCCCGATTTACAATCCACTGAATAATAAAAACAATATGCACGGGGTGCGGCCACTGAACACGAATGAGTGGGTGATGCTGGGATTCGGCCCGGACGGTGACATGCCTTCTTCCACCTGGGGTGTCCCCTACGATTCCAGCAACGGCCTCAGTTCAAACGGCGAAATCGTCATGCGCTCCGGCGGCGGCACGAAATAACGGTTTTATCACAAGAGATTTATTCAAAAAAAGGATAAAAACGGATGGCTGTTGTTTGTGTCAACAAGGGATAAAAAACGTCAAAGAACGCTTGCGCCAGAATCTCATTCCCTTCGCGAGCCGGATGCAAGCCATCGGGGAGAATATCCGGCCCGGCGAGTTTTAACGGCGTGTAGCAATCAACCACAAACAAATTTCGCTTTTCAGCGATTTTCAGCAATTCGGGATTCAACACTTCCTCGATACGATCCCGGTTCACAAAACGGTCCTTGAATTGACTCGCCATCTGCTCACCTTCCGAAGGCGAGTTGTGCGGCGGGATGAGCGAGAGAACCACTTGGGGTTTGGAGCCGTCTGTATTGGTATGATTCTCAAAAACATCGATCAGCGCATTCATTCGTTCCAGATAGACATCGGTTGGAGTCTCATCTCCAATTCGCGTATCATTGGTTCCCAGCATGATGGTGACGTAATGGACGTCTGAGCGGCTAAGGAGCCGCTCTCCGCTTGTACCCGACCAATAATCTAATCGATCTCCAACGGTATCTCCGGAAACGCCCTTGTTCTTGAACGATATACCTTCGACGCCCCGTTCCGCAAATAGCGTATTGAGAAGCCTGGGGTAATCGTGCCCGGACCCAAACGCCTGTCCCCATGTGATGCTGTCGCCGATACAATAGATAATCGTCTCGGCCGCCTGTGCCGAAACCGTAAGAATAAACATAAATAGGAAGAACACAAAAGGGAAAATTGTTTTAATTGAGAAATATTTCACGCTCACTCTCCTTTACTGGTGTATTGTGACAGAAATTACTTTACACTCATTATAATCGGCTAATCAAAGTTAACGTAGACGACATCTTTAAGGATACGTATTGTCTTGGATTCCGTGAGATGGAACAAATCAGTCATCGATGGAGGTTTAAATGAACATCAAAACCCAATCCACTAAAAAATCCTCACTTCCACCATTCACATTCCTGCTTCTTCTCTCTTTCATCATAAGTTTATCCTGTAGAACCGGATGGGCGGATACGATTTATCCCGAAAAAGAATGGGCCACCGCATCCCCCCATGACGTTGGAATGAACGAGGAAAAATTAAGCCAGGCGAGAGATTACGCCCTGACCGGCAACGGTTCGGGTTATATCACCCGGTATGGAAAACTCGTCATGACGTGGGGCGATCTCGATCGACGCTACGATCTGAAATCCACCACCAAATCCTTCGGTTCCGCCGCACTCGGATTGGCGCTGAAAGACGCTCTAGTCAAATTGAACGATCGAGCAATCGAATATCATCCCGCGTTAGGCGAATCTCCAGAAAGTAATATCAAAACCGGCTGGTTGAAAGAAATCACATTACTTCACCTCGCCACTCAAACCGCCGGATTCGAGAAACCCGGAGGATACAAAAAATTATTATTCAAACCCGGAACGAAATGGCACTACAGCGACGGAGGCCCTAACTGGCTCGCCGAATGCCTGACGCTCCTTTATAAAAAAGACCTCCGGGAACTCATGTTCGAGCGTGTTTTCACCCCCCTCGGCATCGAAAAAGATGATCTGACATGGCGGGAAAACGCCTATCGCCCTCATTCCCTCAATGGGATAAAACGCCGGGAATTCGGTTCGGGAATCAGCGCGAACGTCGATGCGATGGCGCGTTTCGGCTATTTGTTCCTCTGCGAGGGAGTCTGGAAAGGTAAGCGAATTCTATCGATAGATTACATCAAAATGTCGGGAACGTCCCTCCCCTGGATGATTGGACTTCCTGAGTACGATTCGTCGATAACCGGCAACTGCTCGACCCATTACAGCCTGCTCTGGTGGAACAATGCGGATGGAACGCTCTCCGGCGCGCCCCGCGATACCTATTGGTCGTGGGGTCTTTACGATAGTCTGATCGTCGTCATTCCCAGCATGGATATCGTCGTTTCAAGAACGGGAAAGTCCTGGAAACGTACGACCGACGAACATTACGACCCGCTGAAACCTTTCATCGAAACAATCGTCGCCTCCGTAAAACCATAATCCTGAAAGCCATTCCAACTGGAAGCGTTGAGTGCTTTTCATAAATTTAGTTGTGCCAATGGGTTACGGTTCTTACAACGAGTCAACTGCCGGTTCTAAGTTTTAATAATGATCTGAATCTGGTTCATTTCAAGCGAAACTCAAAGCCTTCAAAACGTCTTCATCGAAAAAAAAACTGCCCCAACCAACTCAAATTGGGGATTCTGGGAATCATTACAGTCAGAAAAAACGTAAATCCTTCATAAACAGATGGTTGAAGGAGAGATGCTTGCGATTTATATATCTCTGAATGGATGGTTTCAACCAAATGATTGAACGGATTTAATGACAAAAAATGACAAAAAACAGGAATAATACTTGACAATTTCAGCGTATAGTGTTATATTGTATTGTATAATATGTCTTTTACGGGTGGTCAACCATGAACGATACATCAGAAATCCATTATGACGTACTGGCGAGGAAACTGATCGCGCTTATCGGTTCCCCAAAACCGAAAGAAGAACTGATCACTGAAATCGTTCTTTCGATCCAGAAAGAGACTGGCGTGGAATCAACCGGTCTACGGCTTCAAGACGGTCTCGATTTTCCTTATTACTTCACCAAAGGTTTCTCCCAGGATTTTGTGGAAAAGGAAATGAACCTGTGTGCGGTCGATCGAGCGGGGGCGTTGATCCGGGGTTCGGACGGTAATCCGGTTCTCGAATGTCTATGCGGACGCGTGATTTCCGGACAGGCGGATTTCTCACTTCCTTTCTTCACTGAGTGTGGAAGTTTCTGCACCAATTGCACGAGTTCGATGTTGGCCAATACAACCGAAAAAGAAAGACTAGTCCGGATGAGAAATTGCTGTCTTAAAGAAGGCTACGAATCCATTGCGCTGATTCCAATCAAAACCGGAAATACAACGCATGGATTGTTGCAACTCAACGATCGCCGGAAAAATCGGTTCACCGATGAAACGATCGCTTTTTTGGAAGAAATCGGGTCGATTATCGACATTCTCTTTTCGTTCGTTCAAGCCCAATTGACGGACGAAACCGAGACGTTGAAAGGATTTCTTCCTATATGCTGCCAATGTAAGAAAATTAGAAAAGAAGACGATTCCTGGATGCAGATCGAAGAGTACATTCGCAAGCACTCAACCAACACTGAGTTCACTCATACCTATTGTCCTGAATGCTACCAATCCGTGATTGATAAGTTACATTGATCGACCGGATCGATGAGACAGGCCTATTTTCAAAATAAGTCATCCAAATTCCATTAAATATATTCGGCGAAGAGTTCCTGGCGGGGGGCGGGGATCACAACCTGGCTGACGAGAACACCACGTTGTTTAGCCACTTCGGCAGCGGCATTCACCCCAGCGCGGATGGACGAAACGTCCCCGGTGATCAGCAGAAAACCTTTCCCGCCGATGGCCATCGCGATGTGAACGCGGAACAGGGTGACATCGGCGGCCTTGGCGGCGGCGTCGGCGGCTTCGAGGATGCTGGACACGGTGAACGTCTCCACGATTCCCAACGCGTCGATCTCTTCCGGCTTTAACGCCACGGTCTGTGATAGGGCAGGGAAGACGCTCTTATGGACATTGGGGATCACGAGGTGGTCGACAACGGCTTCCGGTACGGCGTTCAGCCCCGCATCGACGCTGCTCTTCACGTCGGAGACCTCTCCACCGACGATCACGGCGTATTTTCCCGAACAGATCGTGCGAGCCACGACCAGCTGAACGCTAGAGGCTTTCAGCATCGCGTCTTCGGCTTCGTAGCCGATCCCGATGCTGGAAAATTCGATCATTCCTATCGCCTGAGACATAGCCAATCCATCTACCCTTTCTCGACAATTACATGTGTTTCGTTTGCTTCAAGCACGATCCCCTGGATACTGGCGTGGATATTGACCCCTAAGTCATCCGGCGCAACCGAACCGATCACGTCTCCCGCTTTCACTTTCGTTCCCGCAGAGACCGTCGGCTGTGCGGGCGCTCCGACGTGCTGGCGCATCGGGATAACGACTTTTGGAGGATCGAAATCAATCTCGGTCAACGGCCCTTGATTCGTAAAACCGTTCAGGCCCAATTTCGTCATCAGGCGCGGCAAAGGCGTCATACGGCCATCGCGCATGAAATGAATCGGACGGTCGGGAATCTCTTCGACGCTGGGATACGAATATTTCTGTTCGAGCAGAACCCGCTTGTTGAACCAGGTGACGTTTTTCGGGTCCAGGTCTTCCGGGCAGGCGATCAGAGTACACAGGTTGCAGCCACAGCAGAAAAGCGTTCCCGGCACGGGAGAATTTTCAGTACGGTCGAAAAGCAGATTTCGCATCGCTTTATGCGGTTCGATGGGATGACCGAGCAGATAGCGCGGGCACAGTTCCGTGCAGAACGAACACTGATCGCACGCAGATTTGCCGATAAGTTTGATCTGTTTATCGCTACGCCGGTATTTTTGAACCAGCGGATGCGCTTCCGGAAAGACGAGCAGGCCGCCGGTCGTTTTAGTGATAGGATCGTCCAGGTTTTTCGCCAGATGGCCCATCATCACGCCCCCCACCAACAAGGCGTAAGGATCGACCGTGGCCCCCCCGCAACGTTCCAGCACATGCCCCAGCGGCGTCCCGATAGGAACCCGCACCGTTTTCGGTTCGGCAACGGCTCCGGCGACAGTGAGGAATTTCGTCGTGACCGGCTGGTTCCAAACGGCGTTGAGCAGGGTTTCGACGTTGGTCACCGATACGTTCACATGGAGCGGCAAGCCCCCGCGTGGTATGATCTTGCCCGTCACTTCGTAAACCAGCACGAACTCGTCCCCGGACGGATAGAAATCGCCTAAGGGATGAATGCGCATCCCGTCACGAAGTTTCGGTTGCAGCGCGGCGATCACGTCGTGGTATTTTTCCTTGATCCCCAGAACCGCTTCTTTCGCGCCCACCTGGTCGCGGACCAACTCCATGCCTTCGATAATCTCATCGGCGTATTGTTTCAGGAGTTCTTTGTCTTTATGGAGAAGCGGTTCGCATTCCGCGCCGTTGACGATATAGGTTTCGACCGGTGTTTTCAGTTTCGCATACGTTGGAAACCCCGCACCTCCCGCGCCCACGACACCGTTCTCCCGCAATTGTTGAATCCAGGGATTGTCCGTTTTCACTGTGATCTCATTTGACGTTAGTTCTTGCCGAAACCGGCAGAAAAGCATTTTACCTCCTGATGCTTCTTTTGCAAAGGAATAAAGCAGGATTCAGGATCCAAGGTTTAGGATTTTTTGGATTTGGCAATGGTATACGTCAACGAATTATCGAATACGTTTTTGTATTGCGAACCTCAATTTATAATATCATCTTATGCGCCTGTCGGTGCGATGTGTTACTCTCACTACTATGTTTGCAGTTAATGGTGTAGAAGAGGGAAAGGTGGGCTATTTGGACAGGAACAAGACCTGCCCCTACAGTCTTTTGCCTGAAACACCGGGATGACCATCCCGGTCCATCTGGATAGCCAGGATTTATTAGATGAGCAGGATAAAGTTTTTTAATCACGTGTT